>NZ_JBOKRY010000001.1:0-166821 GCF_051972595.1 Simiaoa sp.
TACCACCCTGTCTTGCCATAGCGATCGCCATGCGATGCTCGGTAACGGTATCCATTCCTGCGCTCATCATAGGAATGTTCAGTTTGATCTTCTTTGTCAGCCATGTGGTCAAATCCACCTGATTGGGGACTACCTGAGAATAAGACGGTACGAGCAGTACGTCATCAAAGGTAATGCCTTCACCAATAATCTGTCCCATTTTCTCTCCTCCTGTGTTCATTTAATAAGATTTGTGAATGATTTGTTTCAGTAATATAAGCTATGCTTATAAGAAATATTCGCTGTGCTTATAACATTTCCATGAGTTTAGCAAAGTTTTCTATGGCTGTCAACTGGTGAGTGCTAATTATTTTCTATTCTTCTGTTTCTAATTCTAATCTCTGTAAAATATCCCTTACAATACCTGCATCTTCAATCAGATTAATTCCAAAGCATTTTTTACCTGCATCCTTCAAAGACGCACCCACATGATATGCTTTCGTTTTATCAAGAATTAAAAAACGATCATGAAATACTCTTGTGTACTTTACATCCAGTTTAGGATACTGCGCATTAAAGTTATCTACATCTGTTTGAGATAATTTTGTCCGTTGCAGTGTATAAACTGTCACCGCCACATTTTCTTTCTTCTTTGACAAAATATTTAATGTTCCTACATCCACATATCCATCTACTAGAACAATTTCCGTCTCTGCTTTCTGAATTAGTCCTATTAGTAAACTGAACGCATCATATATCTGACCATCAAAAAATATCTTTTGATTAGACTCCTCATGATCTGATATGTACTCAAAAATCTGCTCAAGTTTTTCATCTGTCTTTTTCTGATATTCCAGTTGTTTTAACTCAACGTTACTAATCCTTTCAAACAGAAGTGCATTGTTGGCTATAAACCGCCGCATTTCTACAAATGCACGCATAATGCCTATGCTTACATTGATTGCCACCTCGCTATGCAATACACTGGCCAGCATGGATATTCCCTGCTCTGTAAATACATACGGTAATGTACGTCTGCCGCCATAACCATTTTCTGTTCCACTGCCATTTGAGGTGCCAAATTGGCATTTCAAGTTTTCATATTCATCTTTTGTAAGCTGAAATCGAAAATCTTCTGGAAATCTGGCAATATTTCTTTTAACGGCTCTGTTTAACGCTCCTGTTTCTACCTGATAAAGCATTGCCAGATCACTATCCACCATAACTTGTTTGTTTCTTACCATATAAATCAGATTTTCAATGTCCGGTGGTATGATTTCAACTGTTTGTGTTTCCACTGGTTCCATTTCTTTTGCTTTTTGATCCGCCATTCCATTTCCTCTATAACTTGAAATGCCAGTTTGGCATTTCAAGTTACTTTACCGCACAATCATTACAAAAGGATCCCGATGCATCCTGTTCACCGGAATCCTTTTGTTCGTGAATTACTCACTGATCATTATTCGCTGAATACCTTACGGGGTGCCACGCTCTTGAGCACCTTCACCAGTTCCTCGTTGGGGCTTAAGATGATCTTCTCGCCACCTTCATAATACATGGCATAACGGCCATCCGGCTGAAGTACCTCGCCGATGCTGTAATCCTTCTCCTTCACCTGACGGTTCTTGAAGTTGTCCAGATGGTAGGAATAGACCGGTGCAAATACTTCCATACGGTCCAGGCTGTAAGTAGCTACACGCTTTCTCTTACTCTTTGCCATGATCTTGTCCACAGACAGTTCCTTATCCAGATAGAGATATTCATACTCCAGATCCGTGAACATATTCAGAAAATAAGCTCCCACACCCGCAACAAGAGCGACCGGCAGGAAAATGATAAACACAAACATTACCAGGCAGCTTAACACTGTCAGGGTGACAAGTAATACTTTTAAGATTTTAGCCCACGCGGGCTGTTTTGCTTTTACCAGACATTCTACGTAAGAATCACTCATTTTTCGTTTCCTTTTCTCTCATATATTTTGCAGCAGGGATTTTCCGCGCCGTTCTTCCGTTCCTTCGGGAAATCTCTGTTTACGTCTGTCCGGATTCTGCTTCTCCTGACAATCGTCTTCTATTATGATATATCATCCGTGGAAAACTTGCAAGATATGCCTGGATTTTCCGGGTGATTTAATTCTTTTTTTAGAATCCCCTCACACTTCCTTCATTGACTTTCGGATAGAGAACCTTTATCATAAATTTATATTTTACACAGGAAGGCGGTTTTCCCATGGCGGTAATGGATGAATTTAAAAAAGAACGGGAAGCCCTGAAAAACGGTACTCCCAAACAAAAGCTGGCGTATTTCTGGTATTATTATAAATGGCACGTAATCATTTCCGTGATCGTCATCGGCATGATCGTAAGCTTTATTTACCAGTATGCGAACCGGAAGGATACCGCTTTTAACGCCGTTTTATTAAACGCAAGTCTCTTAGACCAGATGTCTTCCGAGCAGCCGGATTTCATTACGGATTTCGCCGAAAAAGAGGGCATCGATCTGAATACCAACGATATCACTTTCGATACTTCTATTCGTATTGTGGAAGACAGCATGGATGAGACCTCCGTCACTTCTACCCAGAAGCTGATGGTATATGTGGCAGCAAATGAGCTGGACAGCATGATCACGGATTTCGATTCTTTCCAAAAATATGCCAACAGCAGCCTGTTCTATGATCTGCGGGATATCCTCACAGAAGAACAGATTCAGACACTGGAACCTTATTTCTATTATGTGGACAGGGAAGTGGTGCTGGCGATCGAGGCAGCAAACGATGATCTGAATACCGATTATACTCCGGAATATCCCGATCCTCTCCACCCGGAAGAAATGCAGGATCCCGTCCCGGTGGGCATCCGCCTGACCGGCTGTAAGGATCTGACCGATAACTATTACTTCCGCGGAGACGGTATTGTCATGGGCATCTACGCAAATGCGAAGCATGCAGACACCGCTGTGGATCTGGCAGAATACTTATTGAGCAAGTAGAATTTGCAACATGGAACTTAAAAAGGCATGCCCCTCGTATCGGGACATGCCTTTTTGTATCTATCTATATTCTTTTAGAAATCCAGGTCACGGAAGCGGTTGGGCTTCTTGGGCTTGCGCCGTTTCTTCGCCTGCCGGATAGCCTCCTTACGTCTGCTGCGCAGATCCTGATCCACGGAGCGATAACGGGATCTGGAACGTTTTCTTCTGCGGTTAAACCGCCAGGTCAGTCTGGTGCTGCGGTGGGCGAAATGATAATTTTTAACAAATGCTCTTAGCAGCAGAATGAGGAAAATCACCACAGCGATCCCCAGGATCCAGAAAAATACCTTTACCACATTGATAAAAATCACTGCCGGACCACCGGAAGCCGTATCTTCTTCCCCGGGAGCTGTCGGTTGCGTGGCTGTGGGAATACCTCCGCCCTCGCCGGTCGGCTCATCAGCCGCCGCTCCTTCTGTCGGCTGCACAGTTTCGGCGCTGTCCGGCTCCTGCGTCGCCGCCGTAGCTTCTACCTCCTCCGTTGTCCCTGTGGTCTCGTCCCCAAACACACTGCTTCCCTTTTCCGAAGCCGTGAAATCAATGGATGCCGTGCCCAGTACCACATCATGATACGTATACGTAATGACCGCTACCTGTCCGGGATCCGTATTATCATAAGAAATATCGGATACCGCATCCTCGAATGTGATAGTATTCGGCAGAGTGATACAATCGCTCTGATTCAGTTCCAGGATCGGCTTGGAATTACCAAAGATGTCATTGCCACTATAAAAGGAACCCGGATTTTCAATGTTGTATTTGGTCTCTGTCTGCGCGATATTGACCTTTCCAAAATTACTGAATCCGTAATCAAACAGCGAAATCGTATCTTCATAATAATTAGGATTTTCATCCCTCATCACCACGCAGATCAGCTTCATGCCATCCTTCTCCGCGCAGGATACCAGCGTGCTTCTCGCCACATCAGTATAACCGGTCTTACATCCTACCAGATAAGGATAGGCGTATTTTCCGCCGGGGATCAGTTCCATTTTGTTGACTTCCATAATGTCATCCGGCTGTCTCTCCGAGGGCAGAATGTGCAGCATATGGGTCATGGTCATTTTGCACAATGCTTCGTTGGCAAAAAATGCCTTGCCGATCATCGCCAGATCATAGGCGCTGGTGTAATGATCCTCATTGGGAAGACCGTTGGGATTGACAAAATGAGAATCCACACATCCCAGTTCCTTCGCCCGCTCGTTCATGATGTCGCCGAAATCCTGCCAGGTCGTCCCCGAGATATGTTCCGCCACCGCAAAAGATACCTCATTCGCCGAACGGATCAGTATGGCATTCAGACACTCTTCCATAGTCAGCTGTTCCCCGGGTTCAATGGCAATATGGTTGCTGCCCGGGTCGATGTCATGTACTGCGTCGTAGGAGAAATCCACGATCTCATCCATGCTGCAGCGCTCCGAGGCGATCAGTGTCGTCAGTATCTTGGTGGTACTGGCGGGATACTCCTTCTGGTGAATATTTTTCGCATACAAGATTGCTCCGGTATCCGCATCGATCAGGATCGCCGACTCCGCACTGACTACCGGGCCCGTGGGCCAGTGGTCCACCGCATTGGACTGTACCGCCAGTGACTGGTTGCGGGCGATGTTCTCTTCTTTGATGGTGGTTGCCGAAACCGCAAGTCCATTAGATGCAAAAAGACAGATGGCGCTGATTCCCATAACTGCCTTCGCAAAAAAAGTTCTATATGAAAAATGCTTGAAAAAACGCATGTATAAATCCTTCCTGATAAATCTTTATAAACCTTTATAAAAGATGCCAGTGGCACATGTCTAGCACGGACCGAAGCGGAGCGGAGACGTGGGAGTGCGTGGCACGGGGCAATCCGTAGGCATCAAAGTCGGGGGCTTTTGACCCCGACATCTTATAAAAACGGTGTATGATAATGCACATTTTCTATCATACACCATTTTTCTCAAAAACCATAGTATTAACTTAAAATTTTTTGCATATGTTCCTGACCGTCAAAATCTTTCCAGATAAACGTATTATCTTCCCAGATCATATACCCGTGCCAGCTGCCTTCCTTCGGGATCGACACGGAACCGGGATTCATACAAATGTACTGTTCTTCCTCATGTTCCATGCATTTCGGTACATGGGTATGTCCGTGCAGCAACACATCTCCGGGGTGCAGCGGTGGCAGGTTCTGTTCGTTATAAATATGTCCGTGGGTAGCATAGACCATTGTATTTCCTTCCGCAAGTACGCAGTAATCCGCCAGCACCGGGAATTCCAGCACCATTTGATCCACCTCCGTATCACAGTTGCCGCGGACACAGTAGATGTCTTTTTTCCGGGCATTCAAAAGCTCAATAACTTCCTTCGGTGCATATCCTTCCGGGAGGTCATTGCGGGGACCGTGATACAAAATATCTCCCAACAGCAAAAGTCTCTCCGCTCCTTCTTTTTCATATGTCTCTAATAATTTTCTGCAATAGTATGCCGAACCGTGAATGTCCGACGCGATCATCCATTTCATAATCTTTCCTCCCGTTTGTATATAAAATCAGTCCCGATAGCCCGATGCAGCAGGATCGTGCACAACTGCCTGTTCCGACAGGGTCATATGCACAGCCACCTGTTCCGACAGGGTCATATGCACAGCCACCTGTTCCGACAGGGTCATATGCACAGCTACCTGTTCCGACAGGGTCATATGCACAGCCACCTGTTCCGACAGGGTCATATGTACAGCCGCCTGTTCCGACAGGGTCACTTGACAAGTTTTCCAAGATACAGTACATTGACAATACAGATTCTACACGAATCTGCAGCATTCATCAAGAAAAGTCATTAAATCATCAAATAATAAGGAAAGGTTATCGAATATATGAGATTGCGCAATATTACAGGCTCCCGCGAAGTGATCGCAGAAAGCCCTTACGTGGTACCGGAAGATACTTTGGAAGACTGTCCCGGAACCTGGCACGAGATCTTCGGGAACGATCACCCAATTCATATCGAGATTGGTATGGGGAAGGGACGTTTCCTGCACACCCTCGCGAAATTAAATCCGCAGATCAATTATGTGGGCATCGAGAAATATTCCAGTGTCCTGCTCCGCGCCATCCAGAAAATGGAGGAGGATGAGCTTCCCAACCTGAAATTCATCCGCATGGATGCCGAAGATATCGACAAGGTATTCGGAAAGGGAGAGGTCGACCGGATCTATCTGAACTTCTCCGATCCCTGGCCAAAGGACCGCCATGCCAAGAGGCGTCTGCCCTCCAGACAGTTCCTGGCCCGCTATGATGTGATCTTAAAAAAAGAGGGCACCCTGGAATTCAAGACGGATAATCGTCCTCTGTTTGATTTCGCAGTGGAAGAATTAGAACCCGCCGGCTGGCAGGCGAAGGTGATCACCTACGATCTGCACAGTGACGCTGCTCTGATGGAAGGCAATGTCATGACAGAATATGAGGAGAAATTCTCCTCCATCGGCAACCCTATTTGTAAATATATTATTTTTAGATAACAATTCATAATACACTCATTTTTTGAAATAATTCATAACACACTGGTTTTTGAATTAATTCACAGTACACTCATTTTTGAATTAATTCACAACACACTGTTTTTTTGAAATAATTCATAACACACTGGTTTTTTTGAAATACTTGTAACTGTTCAGTGCCATACAAAACTATGATCTGCGAATGCTTGCGTTCAAGCAGATAAGAAGTTTTATATGGCGAATGTGATTCTGAATACTTGTAAAAACTTAAACCATATCGGCTGCTTGCATTCAGCCGGGGAAAGGAAGGATCATTATGGAATACACTTTTACTGTTGCTAATTTTGAAGAGGAAGTTCTGCATTCGGAGATTCCCGTTCTGGTGGACTTCTACGCCGACTGGTGCGGTCCCTGCAAGATGATGGGACCCGTGGTAGAGAAATGTGCCGATGCTTACGCCGGCAAGATGAAGATCGGCAAACTCAACGTGGATGAAAATATGGCGATCGCGCAGAAGTACCGTGTGGTAAGCATCCCGCATTTCATCGTGTTCAAGAACGGAGAGCCCGCCGTAACCTTCGGTGGTGCCATGTCCGAGGCAGGCTTCCGTCAGAAGTTGGATCAGGTGCTGGCATAACTCGAAAGTTACGCGGGCAATGAGCCGCGCATAGTGAGGACAGCGATGGGCGCTTGCGCTCAAATTGCTGTCTTTACTTATGCCTATGCGGCGAACCGCCAACAGCTCCTGTATCCTTTCTTCCGCCTCAACGTGGGCACAGGAGATAGGAGCAAGCTTCTCTGTGCCCTTCTTCTGCCTCAGCGTGGGCACAGGTGACAAGGGCAAGCTAGTCTGTGCCCTTAAACCAAGATGTGGGGCACTACACACAAGATTTGATGATTACGCCCCGCGCAATGAAAACTACCGGGGCTTAATTGACAAGATTTGATAATTACGCCCCGCACAACGAAAACTACCGGGGCTTAATTGACTAAATTTGATGATTACGCCCCGCATAGCGAATAAAACCGGGGCTTAATTGACTAAATTTGATGATTACGCCCCGTATAGCGAATAAAACCGGGGCTTAATTGACTAAATTTGATGATTACACCCCGCATAGCGAATAAAACCGGGGCTTAATTGACAAGATTTGATAATTACGCCCCACATGACGAAAACTACCGGGGCTTAATTGACAAGATTTGATGATTACACCCCGCATAACGAAAACCACCGGGGCTTAATTGACAAGATTTGATGATTACGCCCCGCATAACGAAAACTACCAGGGCTTAATTGACAAGATTTGATGATTACACCCCGTATAGGCAAAATAAGAACCGTGATTTGTGAGCAAGCTCCCAATCACGGTTCTTATTTTGCCTATGCGCGGCTCATTGCCCGCGTAACTTTCAATTTACAGCAGTTCCTTCAGCATCTGGTTGACGCTGGCGGGATCTGCCTTGCCTTTCATTGCCTTCATGGTCTGACCTACCAGGAAGCCGATGGCTTTCTCCTTGCCGTTATGGTAGTCCTCTACGGACTGAGGATTGGCGGCGATAACTTCCTCCACAACTTTCCGCAATGTGCCTTCGTCATTGACAGTCTTCAATCCCTTTTCTTCCACATACTGTTCGGGATCTACATCTTCCTCAAACATCACCTGGAATACTTCCTTTGCCACAGAAGAGTTGATCACTTTGCCATCAACCAGAGCGATTAGCCTGCTCAGATGCTCCGGGGCAAACCGGATATCTTCCGGCTCCATCTCTTTTTCTTTTAACAGACGCATAGTCTCTACCATCAGCCAGTTGGACACTTTCTTAGGCAGGCTTCCCAGTGCCACACACGCCTCGAAGATATCTGCCAGATGCTTGGATCCGGTGATGATCTCGATATCATATTCGGGAATATCGTATTCTTCCTTGTACCGTTTCATCTTCTCGGTTCGGAATTCCGGCTGTTTACTGCGAATGTTCTCCAGCCACTCATCGCTGATATAGACCGGCACCAGATCGGGGTCCGGGAAATAGCGGTAGTCCTGGGCATCCTCCTTGGAACGCATGGCGTAGGAATATTCCTTATTGTCATCCCAGCGTCTGGTCTCCTGAATCACTTCTTTGCCTGCCTCCAGCAGATCGATCTGCCGCTCTCTTTCGCCCTGAATGGCTCTGGCGATGGCCTTGAAGGAGTTCAGGTTCTTCATCTCGGTACGGGTTCCGAACTTTTCCGCGCCTACTTCTCTCACAGACAGGTTCACATCCGCACGCATGGAGCCTTCCTGAAGTTTACAGTCGGAAGCTCCTAAATACTGGATCAGCAGACGTAATTTTTCCAAATAGGCAATGACTTCCTCCGCGCTGCGCATATCCGGCTCGGATACGATCTCGATCAGAGGCACACCGGAGCGGTTGTAATCTACCAATGTACAATCTTCCCAGTCGTCATGAACCAGTTTGCCGGCATCCTCCTCCATATGGATCTCGTGGATACGCACCGGCTTCGTATAGGTGCTGCCATCCTCTCCCGCCACCTCGATCTCTACCGAACCATTCCTGCAGATGGGCAGATACAACTGAGAGATCTGATAGTTTTGAGGGTTATCGGGATAGAAATAATTTTTTCTGTCAAATTTACAATACTGTGTGATGGTACAATTCGTCGCAAGACCTACTGCCACCGCATATTCTACCACCTGTTTATTCAGCACAGGAAGAGATCCCGGCATACCGGTACACACCGGGCAGGTATGAGTATTGGGTCTGCCACCGAACGCTGTGGAACAGCCGCAGAATATTTTCGTCTTCGTGGCAAGCTCTACATGAACTTCCAGACCGATGACGGTTTCATATTGTTTTGCCATAGTAAATACCTTTCCGTATCTGCATTGTTTCTATTATATCTGACTATATACCTGATCATCCCAAATCACATAAACCGGATCGCATACCGGAATTCATTTGCACCCTGCAAAAGTTTACAAATGCTGTTTTTCCAATGCGGTTTCCGCAGGTATCCAGTGTTATTCTCACATGCAGTTACCAGTTGTGTATATATTTCCGTTGTTCTACTTCACGCTCTGCTCATAGGTATATGCTGCGCGGATCAGAGTCTTTTCCCGGAAACAGTCGCCGATCAGCTGCATACCGATGGGCAGCCCTTTGGAATCCGTGCCGCAGGGAACGCTGATACCGGGCAGTCCCGCCAGGTTGATGGAGATGGTGTAGATATCTCCTAAATACATCTTGATGGGATCCACCAGACTACTGCCTAACTTTGGTGCCGTGGTGGGCGCCACCGGTCCTAAGATCACATCATATTTTGCAAAAGCTTCATCAAAAGCTTTTTTGATCAGCGCTTTTACGCGGAGTGCCTTCAGGTAATACGCATCGTAATAACCGGAACTCAGCACGAAGGAGCCCAGCATGATACGACGCTTCACCTCGGGGCCAAAGCCCTGAGAACGGCTTCGCTTGTACATGGTGTGCAGATCCTCCGCATTCTGGGCACGGTAGCCGTATTTTACGCCATCAAAGCGCTCCAGATTGGAGCTGGCCTCAGCCGCTGCGATGGTATAGTAGGTAGGGATCGCATAGTCTACCAGACTTAAGTCGAACTCCTCCACCTCTGCGCCCTGCGCTTTCAATACTTCCGCGGCTGCCAGTACCGCATCCCTGACCTCGGGATCCAGTCCTTCGCCGAAATAATCTCTGGGAATACCGATCTTTAATCCTTTCACATCCGCTACCAGTGCAGAGGTAAAATCTGTATCCTCCCGCTTCATGGAAGTGGAATCCTTAGGATCATGGGAAGTGATGGCTTCCAGCACGGTGGCACAGTCTGTCACATCCTTGGTCAACGGTCCGATCTGATCCAGAGAAGAACCATAAGCAATCAGTCCGTAACGGGATACCGTTCCGTAGGTGGGTTTCATGCCGACGACGCCGCAATAGGATGCGGGCTGTCTGATGGAGCCGCCGGTGTCGGAGCCCAGTGCCGCGAAGCATTCCTCGGCTGCTACTGCCGCCGCGGAACCGCCGGAAGAGCCTCCGGGAACATGCTCCGGGTTTCTGGGATTCTTCGTCACACCGTAGTAAGAAGTCTCTGTGGTACTGCCCATGGCGAACTCATCCATGTTGGTCTTGCCCAGGATGACCGCCCCTGCCTTTTCCAGATTCAGCACCGCTTCCGCGCTGAAGGTCGGAATAAAATTCTCTAATATTTTAGAAGAGCAGGTGGTCAGGGTACCTTCCGTACACATATTGTCTTTGATGGCAAAGGGAACTCCGGCTAAGGGTCCGGTCAGTTCTCCCTGTTCGATCTTTTTTTGTACTTCCGCCGCCTGCTGTAATGCTTTGTCCCGTTCTACGGTCACATAGCAGTGATAGGCATCTTCAGCGGTTGCGATCCTATCCAGAACTGCCTGCGTCGCTTCCACCGCCGTAGTCTTACCTTCCCGGATCGCCTTTGCCAGCTCTACTGCTGTCAGGGATAAAATATCCATATCCATTCTCCTTTTTTAATGTCTGACGGAAAACCATTACCGCCCGAATGCTGTAACCAGATTATAAAGCAGTATTCTGCCCGATTTCTAATCGAAAGTCCGAAGACTTTTGACATTAGTCAAAAGTCTTTGGTACAACAAACATGTTGTCCTTCTCGCCGGGTGCATTGGCCAGTGTCTGTTCACTCTCGTCCCCATTTGTCACCACGTCCTCGCGGAAGACATTCTGTACCGGGAACACATGGGACATAGGTTCCACGCCGGTAGTATCCAGTTCACTTAGTTTGTCGATATAATCCAGCATTCTGCCCATATCCTTTTTCGCTGCTTCCTTCTCATCTTCAGAGAGCTCCAGCTTCGCCAGAATGCCTACATATTCTATGGTCTCATCGCTAATTACGTTCGCCATACTATTCTCCATTCCGCAGACGGTTCCTTTCGTCGGAGGAATCGCGGATCAAATTTCAAATTTGATTCTGCGATAAGGGCTACTTTGTGACGCCTGCGGCACAAATAGCCGTGTGAAAAATAAGCTATCATGCTTATTTTTCACACTAATCTCCATTCCTTTTCTTTCCGCACTAATCTCTCACCTTAATGTGTACCCCGCGCAGCTGCTGCTCCGTTACCTCGCCGGGTGCTCCGCACATGAGATCCTGTGCATTGCCGTTCATCGGGAAGGCGATGACCTCACGGATATTCTCCTCATTCCGCAGCAGCATGATCATACGATCCACGCCGGGAGCCATTCCTGCATGAGGGGGTGCTCCGAACTGGAATGCCTGATAGAGAGCTCCGAACTTCGTCTCCAGTGTCTCTTCATCGTAACCCGCAATGGCAAAAGCTTTTTTCATGATCTCGATATCGTGGTTACGTACTGCACCGGAGGACAGCTCCACGCCGTTGCATACGATGTCGTACTGGTATGCCAGAACGTCTAACGGATCCATGGTATTCAGTGCTTCCAGACCGCCCTGCGGCATGGAGAACGGGTTGTGTGTGAAGCCGATCTGCTTCGTCTCAGGATCCAGTTCAAACATCGGGAAGTCGTTCACATAGCAGAAGCGGTAAGCATCCTTTTCGATCAGATCCAGCTTCTCGCCCAGCTCGGTACGGATATGACCGGCATAGTAGTTCGCCTTATCCTCTTTGTCCGCAATGAAGAAAATGGTATCTCCGGCAGACAGTCCTGCCAGTGTTGCCAGTTCTTCCTTCATCTCTTCCGGAATGAACTTATCGATGGGTCCCTTGTAGCTCATGTCCTCTGCCACTTCCAGATAGCCAAGTCCGCCCATTCCTAAGGAAGTTGCGAAGCTTAACAGTTTTTCATGGAAGCCCTTGGACATCTCCGCATGTACCTTGATGGCACGAACGGTTCTGCCGATAAACGGCTTAAACGTACATCTCTGGAAGAACTCCGTCACATCCATAATGCGTAAGGGGTTGCGCAGATCCGGCTTGTCACAGCCGAACTCCAGCATTGCCTGTTTGTAACTGATGATGGGGAACGGTGTCTCGGTGATCCTGCTGCCTTCGGGAGCAAACTTTACAAAGGTATCATGCAATACTTCCTCGCCTACCTTGAAGACATCCTCCTGGGTCACGAAGCTCATCTCAAAATCCAGCTGATAGAACTCTCCGGGAGATCTGTCTGCTCTGGCATCCTCATCGCGGAAGCAGGGAGCGATCTGGAAATACTTGTCAAATCCGGAAGCCATCAACAGCTGCTTATACTGCTGCGGTGCCTGGGGCAGCGCATAGAATTTTCCTTTAAATTTTCTACTGGGAACGATATAGTCTCTGGCGCCCTCGGGAGAAGAAGCACACAGGATCGGGGTCTGAATCTCTAAAAATCCCATGTCCGTCATCTTCTGACGCAGATAGCTGATGACCTTGGAACGAAAAACGATGTTGTCCTTCACTTTTGCATTTCTAAGGTCAAGATAACGATATTTTAATCTCACATCTTCCCGGATCTCTTTGGATGTCTGGATCTCGAAAGGAAGCTGCTTATATACTCTTCCCAACACATCGATCTTGTGTGCTTCCAGTTCGATGGTGCCGGAAGGAATCTTCGGGTTGTAGGTCTCTTCGTCTCTGTGTTCCATGAGACCGGTAATGGACAGGCACATTTCCTTGGTGATGCCCTTTAAAAGCTCCGGCTTACGGATGACCACCTGTAACACGCCGTACATATCCCGCAGATCGATAAAGGATACGCCGCCGTGGTCACGGATGTTCTCCACCCAGCCTGCCACCTGCAAAGTCTGTCCGATCTGCTGTTCACTGATCTCTTTCATTGTTAAATCTCTGTACATATCGCACCTCCTGTTATATAGTGTCCCGAATGTGCGCTCCCTGTACAGCTTATTTTTAAATACAAAAAGCCCCGGGACATGTTAAAACATATCCCGGGACGAATCATCTAATCCGTGGTACCACCCGAATTGACAGGCGCCTTTGCCCATCCACTCTTGTCACTTAACGCGTGCAACGTGTCATCCTAGCTGCATGTGATATTCTGCAGTTCAGATCACCTGCTCCGGAGTGTTCCCTTCGCCAGCTTCCGCAAACAGCGCTCTCAGTCGGTGACGCTGTATTCCTGTCGTTTCCCTTGGCAAGAGTCTCTTTCATAGCATTTACAAATTAGTTTTTCAACTTAGGTTTATAATATTCGCACAGATCAAATCTGTCAAGAACTTTTTTCATCCATTCATCGAATGGCGCGGGCTGAACGGAAGGTTAATTACATGCGTTCTTGAACTGATTCCAGATCTCTGCATGCAGGTCCTCTGCCTCCTGGGAGATGTTCTGCACGATCTCGCCCTCCGCTGCATCCTCCGGCAATACGATCATTTTCTTCATATCGTCGGAAATATATTCTTCCGCTGCTTTGTTGGTGCAATAATAACCGATATACTCATAACATTTTGCCGCATTTTCCGGCTCATTGATATAGTCTAAAAATGCATAGGCTGCATCCGCATTAGGAGCCTTGGAGGGTACAAATCCTGCCATGATACCGAAGCCCAGTCCCTCCTTGGGATATACCACTTCCAGATCCGGTCTCGCCTGCAGAGCTGCTGATACCTGGGAGGTATACAAAAATGCTGCTGCCACTTCACCGCTGATCAGGTAATCCTGGGTGTTGTTGTCATTGATCACGCGGATGTTGGGTGCCAGGGTCAGAAGCTTCTCTCCTGCCGCACGGATGGCATCCAGATCTTCCGTATTGAAGGACTCACCCATCGTTTTCAGCGTAATACCGTCGATAACACGGTAATTCGCTGTCAGTGCCACATTATTTTCCAGCGCCGGATCCCACAGATCCTCATAGCCTGTGATCTTCACATCCGTCAGTCCCGGATCGTACACGATCAGCGGAATGCCCGCACCGTAAGGTACCGTATATTCGTTCTGCGGATCATAAAACTGGGACATAAATACAGGGTTCAGATTATCGTAAGTGCTGATCTTTCCCGTATCCAGCTTCTGCACCAGACCTTCCTGAATCGCCAGCTCGATGATATAGTCATCCGCGATGACCAGATCATAATCACCGCCCTTGGTCTCCTCCAGCTTCGCCAGCATATCTTCATCATAATCAAAGTTGGAATAATTGATCCGGATACCGGTCTCTTTTTCAAAACCGTCCAGGATCTCCTGAGGGAACATGCCATCCCATGTATAGAGATTCAGTTCTCCCTTATCTTCCTTACCGCCTGCTCCACAGCCGGTAAACAACGTGACCAGCATGGTCGCTGCCAGCAGCATTGCCAGCTTTTTCTTCATAATCTCCTCCTTCGATGCAGATTTTCTGCATCCTTTTCTATTTTCCATGATGCTTACGGGCAATCCCCCGATCATTTTTCTCCGGGTATTTCTCCTGCAGGTGCCTGACTTTTCCGTCCCAGCACATACGCTCCCGCCAGACACAACAATATCACAAACAGCATGACCGTTGCAAGTGCATTGATCTCCGGGGTCACGCCGGTCTTTAATTTCGTGTAGATCTTCACCGGCAAAGTATTAACCTTCGGTCCGGTGACAAATATACTGATCACCACATCATCGAAGGACATGGCAAATGCCAGCAGCACACCGGACAAGATCGCCGGCAGGATCTGCGGAAGTATTATGTCAAAAAATACCTGCCGCTTCGTCGCTCCCAGATCCAGCGCCGCCTCTTCTAAGGAATGGTCCATTCCCACCAGTCTCGCCCGCACCATAGTAAAAATATAGGGCACACAGAATGTAGTATGGGCGATCACCAGCGTGACCATACCAAAAGGCAGTCCCATCAGGGAAAATACGGACAAAAATACCATGCCCAGAATGATCTCCGGGATCATGATGGGCAGTGTGGATACATATGCCACAACCTCATCCGTCTTCCGCTTCCTGCGGCTCATCCCCAGCGCTCCCGAAGTGCCGATCAGCACTGCAAAAGCGCAGCTTAATACCGCCAGGATCAGACTGTTGATCAGTGCTTCTCCTAAATCTCTGTCGCCAAACAGCTCCCGGTACCATTTCAAGGAGAATCCCTCCCAGACTGAGGTCAGCTTCGAGGCGTTGAAGGAATACACCACTGTCAGAAGGATCGGGATATAGGTCAGCACAGTGATCACCGCCACATATACAAACGGCCATTTTTTCTTTTTCATATCTTACAACATCCCTTCCAGCTGTGAAGTTCCGGTGATCTTCCGGTACAGACGGATCATCACGGAGGTCAGCACCATAAGCACCGCGGACAGTGCTGCCGCAAACGGCTGGTTGCGCCCCTTGGTGATCTGTTCCTGTATCACACTGCCCACCAGTACGATCTTATTGCCTCCTAAGATATCCGCTATGAAAAACAGTCCCATGGACGGGATAAAGGACAGTACCACGCCGGATAACAGACCCGGCAGCGTCAGCCGGAAGCTGACGGTCCAGAACGCCGTCCACTGGGAAGCTCCCAGATCCCTGGAGGCTTCCACCAAAGACATATCCAGCTTCTCCGCGCTGGAATACACCGCCAGGATCATAAAAGGCAGCAGGGAATAGACCATTCCCACCACCACTGCCGGATAAGTATAGAGCAGTTTTAACGGCTGATTGGTCAGATGCAGCCCCATCAATATCTTATCCAGCACACCGTTGCTGCGGAATACGATGATCCAGCCGTAGAGACGGATCAGCGCACTGGTCCAGAACGGGATCATGATGAGAAGCAGCATCCTGCGCTTCCACACCGCATTCATCCGCGCCATAAAATACCCATAAGGATACCCGATCAGTGCTACAAAAAAGGTAGCGGTAAACGCCAGCTTCAGAGACTGCCGGAAGGTATCCAGATACAACGGCTCCAATATTCTCTTATAATTGTCCAGGGTGAACGTAAAATCCACGCCCCAGACCTGCGCTCTCTGTAAAAAGCTCAACAGAAACAGATACAGGATCGGCAGAGCCACGAACAGGATCGTGAACACATACATAGGGATCATCAGTCCGATATTCCCCAAGTTCCTGTGTCCGTTACTTTTAGTTTTCGTCTTTGTCATTATCTATTACCTTTACTGCGTCTTTCGCATCCCAGCCGATCTTCACCGTCTCTCCCGCCTGCATATCATTATCGATGCCGTAGCGGCTGGCTGTCAGAAGCTGCCCATCCGACAGGCGGAACAATATACGAAGCTGCCCACCGGCAAAACTTTTCTCCACTACGACTGCTTCCTGCGTACAGACACTCTCCCCGTCCATCCGGATATTTTCCGAGCGGATGGCAAGTGTCTCTCCATTTTTATGCAGAATATTCGCATTTCCCACGAAATCTGCCACGTAGCTGGTCCTCGGCCGATAATACACCTCGTTGGGTGTTCCCATCTGCTCCAGCACACCTTCATGCATGACACCGATGCGGTCGGACATATTGATCGCCTCTTCCTGGTCATGCGTGATATAGATAAAAGTGATCCCCAGCTGCTTCTGCAGACGTTTCAGTTCCAGCTGCATCTGCCTGCGCAGCTTCAGATCCAGTGCTCCCAGCGGTTCATCTAACAGCAATACTTTCGGCTCATTAATCACCGCTCTGGCAATGGCAATGCGCTGCTTCTGTCCGCCGGAGAGCTGGTCCGGCATACGTTTTCCGTACTCTTCCAGCTGCACCAGGCGAAGCGCACGCTCCACCCGCTCTGCGATCTGCGCCTTCGGGACTTTGCGGATCTTCAATCCATAGCCTACGTTATCCGCCACGTTCATATGCGGAAATAGGGCATAATTCTGAAATACTGTATTAACATCCCGCTTGTTGGGTTCCCAATCCGTAATATCGTGGCCCTCCAGGATCACCTGCCCGCTATCCGGCAGTTCCAGACCCGCAATGATCCGCAGCGTCGTGGTCTTGCCGCAGCCGGAGGCACCTAACAGCGTGATAAATTCTCCCTGTCCGGCTTCCAAGTCAATGCCTTTTAATACCTCTGTATCAGCAAAAGATTTCCGGATCTGCTGAAGTTGTAATATACTTTCACCCATGCCCCGGCTCCTTTCTTATTGTTATCTTCCTTCTGTCTGTTTACCGCCTAATAGTTTAACAGTTCTTTTCTCGTCCGTCAAACCGTTTTGTCGCCGTTAATCGAGTAGGCTGTCTCCTACTCGATTTGTATATTTTGTACACCATCTCGCTTAAAAACTCGATGATGTACATTCGCCAAATACACACATAAAAAATGCTAAGCCACGGAGTTTCATTCCGAGCTTAGCACCCTATCTGTTTTTATTTATCCGGACTAAAATCCAACTCCACAACCCGGTCATTCACCTGTGTAAAGCTGCCACCGTCCATATTTTTACGTACAAAGGGAACACCCTCTCGCACATAGTATACATTATCCTGAAGCAGGGCATCCGGATTCTCTGACGGGCTGATCGTACCACCGAGATCATCATAGCTGATATTATTGCGGAAGGTATTATGGATCGCCTCCTGTAAACAGAACATCACACAGCCGCCCTCATTCTGCCTGCTGTAATTATATTCATACACCGTTCCGTCCCCGGAATCCGCATCATATGCCATGCCGTCCTGATTGAGCCTAGTGTCAGCGACTTCATTATAGCGAAACAGGGCATCCTTGCATTTCCAGGGCCAGATTGCGGCTGCCACTTTGCCCATCCGGTCACCCGGCTCGCAATAGATCCGGTCATTGATCTCGCATGCCACAGAGTCTGCCATATTATGCTCCACCAGAGGACGCAGCGCATACATCGGTGTGATCCCATCCCCGCCGGCCTCTTTTACATAATTATTCCGTATCTGCATATTTTCATGCCCATAGTTCAGAAAAACCGATTCCGTAAGCTCTGCTCCCCGGAACTTATCATGAGCATAGGTATAGCCTGCTGCAATTCCCCAGCGGCTGACCCGGTGCACGAAGCATCCTTCTATGACGACATCCCGATACCGTGCCACACCCGTCCGCTCCTCACATTCCGGGCGAAGCGCTGTCATATAGATCCCACCGTTATTCATGTGCTTATCGTAGACATTCCCATGAACATCATGGATCCACAGATTTCTAAGGGTGATGCCGCTGCGCACCCCTTTGTCCTTAGCCACCACTGCCACACCGGTACGGTTCATTTTCTCACCCAGGCTGTAACGCTCTCCCGGAATCCTGCTGCCTTCATTCGTGATCTCCAGATCCTCGACCACAATGTGCTCTGCATCATACAAAAGCACTGCGGAAGATACATAGCCGTGATACACATGCGTAGGGGAATCCAGCGGTGTCCCATAATCCTGGTACCAGATCCCCTGTCCGCAGGCATCGATCCGCGGCAGTGCATCTGCTGTGCCGTACGCTCCGATCACAATCGGAGCCTCTTTCGTACCGCTGTCTGTCACATGCAGATACTGTCCGTAAAATACACTGCCCCGCTCTAACAGGATGCGGTCGCCCGGCTGCAGATGTCTTCGATTGATGGCAGACAGACTGGCAAATGCCGTACTGCACGTCCGTCCGTCATTTTCATCACTGCCCGTTCTCTGACTCACATAATACGTCGCAGATAAGCTTGTCATATGCATCCTCCCGTAACCGTTTCTCAATGATCTGTGACACTTCCTCATAGGTAAAATAATCCCCATGATAGCGTCCGAACAGATCTCTGTTCTGTTCGTAAAATTCCCGCTTCTCCCGCTCCGTAAAATCCGGGCACCAGCCGCCTTCCCGGACTTTCCCACACGGCTGTACAAAATCCAGCTTCAGGCGGGTCAGCTCATATTGCAGATATGCCGGTGCGGAAAAATAATGCGGTCCGTAGAACCGCTGTCCTTCCTGTTCCATTCTCCGCAGTTCTTCGTTGTGCTTCTTACGTCTGGCCTCTAGTCCCTCCATAGAGGGATCCTCGATCAGGCCCATTCTATGCGCCAAAAGGAAGGCTCCCTGAGCCTTCCTGATATGCGCCTGTGTCATAGTTTCCTGTTTTGGCATTTTCTGTTGCATTATTTCACTGCTCCCGTAATTCCATTTGCAAAGCTCTTCTGTAAACACAGGAAGATGATCGCCGTAGGAAGTGTACAGATCAATACTCCCAGCATCAGCATACCATAATCCACACTGTATCCACTCTTCAGATTGGCTACCAGCATCGGCATGGTGATCGCCTTATTGTCCTGTAAAATGATCGTCGGCCACAGATAATTGTTCCACGCATTCATAAATGTAACCGTCATCGCTGCTCCATAGGTAGATTTCATCACCGGAATGAACATCCGGAAGAAAATCTGTATTTCACTCAGACCTTCCAGCCTGGCAGCCTCGATAATATCATGAGGAAAAGAACGTGCTGCCTGTCTGAAAAGCATGATCATAAACGGAGTCGAGATGGATGGCAGTGCCAGTGCGATCCAGGTATTTACCAGCTTCCAGGAGGTAAACATCTTGAACAGAGGGATCATGATCGCTACGAACGGAAGCATCATTGCCAGCAGCAGAATACTCATCAGAATATCCTTGCCCTTATCATGATAGATCTCAAATCCATAACCGGCAATGGAACAGATCAGCAGTGTCACAACCGTGATCACGATCGCATTGCGGAAGGAGTTAAACATCGCAAGTCCGAGATTCTGCATGTCAACCAGGGTCTTGAAATTCTCGATCAGATAGGTACCCGGGATCAGACGTCCTCTTACCACATCAATACTCTGGTTCGTCGCACCGCATAGCATATAATACAGTGGAAATGCTGACAGAAAGCTTGCTATCACTAAGATTGCGTAGGAAATTATTTGCTTGAATTTAGTCACGTTTGTCACCCACCTTCATCTGAATTGCAGACAGAACCGCTACCATCACAAGTATGCATACAGACAACGCTGCCGCATAATTAAATTTCGGTGTCTCCACAAAGGAGATATTGTAAATGTAATGCGCTAATGTCATTGTAGATTTACCGGGACCGCCTGCTGTCAGGTTCATCGACTCATCGAACAGCTGCAGTGTTCCCGAAGTAGACATGATCGCCGTCATCAGAATGGTCGGCTTTAACAACGGTATCGTGATCTTCATAAACTGCTGGAACGGTGTCGCTCCGTCGATGTAGCTTGCCTCATATACAGAATAATCGATATTCTGTAACCCTGCCAGATAGAATACCATATTATATCCGGTCCATCTCCAGATCAGTGCGATCACGATGACCCATCGCGCCGCCCATGTGCTCTGGAACCAGTCCACAGAAGACAGTCCGATGGCCATAAGCACTCTGTTGACAACTCCATCCGGAGCAAACAATGACTTAAATATCATGGAATAAGATACCAGTGACGTTGCACACGGAAGGAAGATCAAAGTACGGAAAATACCTTTTCCTTTTATCTTAGGATTATTCAACAGCTGCGCCAGCATCAGTGCGAGCACAAGCATGATCGGTACCTGAATCACAAAATAAAAGAAGGTATTGAACAAGCATTGCTGGAATGTTTTATCCTTGAAGATCCTGGCATAATTCGCTACACCATTAAAGGCTCCTCCTGTCTTCCGGAAGGAAAGAAGGATGGCCTGTGACATCGGATAGAAACAAAATACAAATATTAAAATCGATGCCGGGAGCAGGAATGCCCATCCGGTCAGATTATGCTTTTTTTCCAAACTTAATTTTGTTTTCTTCTTTTCCATGTTTCTCTCCTACAACAGTACCGGGAACGCACTGCTGCACCCCCGGTACTATCCAGTTTCCATACTCTGGTGATTATTCGGCGATATTAAACTCTACGGTATCCTGAGCGTTTTTGATCTCTGTATCGATATCAGCATTCTTCTGTACAACGTTGGTGATTGCATCTGTCAGTGCGCTTCTGATGTCAGAGTAGTATGCACCGTAGTCAATTCCGGGAACATGTCCGGCGAACTCTACGATATCCTTGTACACTGCCTGACCGCCGTAGAACTCATTGCCCTCATTATAGGTCTCAGACTGTGCTGCGGGCAGGTAACTTGCGATTGCTCCTGCATTTACCAGCAGATCATCGTATAAATCTACATCCGCACCAAAGGTAGCGTTCAGGAAATCAAATGCCAGATCGGTATTTTTGCAGTTAGAAGATACTGCCCAGCTTGCACCACCGCAGTTAGCGTAGTTGGTTGCGCCTTCTACATCATCTAACTTAGGCATGTTTACGATTGCCCATTTGCCTGCCTGGTCTTCTGCTGCCTGAATGGAGGACATGATCCAGCAGCCCTGGATAACGCCTGCAGCGGTACCCTTGTTCATGGAAGCGATATACTGATCCCAGTCGGTATAATCAGCCATGATTCCTTCATCGATCAGCTGCTTGTAGGTCTCGATCGCTTTCTTCAGCGCTTTGTTGTCTACCAGAGATACTTTGCCATCTACCATAGGGGAAGCACCTGCAGACTGTAACATCTCGATCACGATCTCAGAACCGCCGGAGCAGGTCAGCATGGGAACATCATTCGCAGCCATTACCTTCTTAGACAGCTCCATGAACTCAGACCATGTGGTATCCTTGAAATCTTCTACCTTAAGGCCTGCTGCTTCTACCATATCGGAACGGATCGCCATGATGGTAGCACCATTATCAAAAGGAATACCATAATGTGTGCCATCTACTGTGGAGTCAGCCAGCTTACCCATAGAGAACTGGGAGAAATCAATTCCGCAGTCATCCAGTGCTGTGAAGATTCCGGGATAATTGGTTGCATTTTTGTGGAAGGAATAATCCTGCATCAGGAAGATATCAGGTAAAGTGCTGTAATCACCGGCTTCAGCCGCTGTGATCAGAGCTGTCTCGATATCGCTATATACCTTCTCCTGGATGTCTAACTTGAAGTTAGGATGATCCACCTGGTATGCCTTCTCTGCCTGCTTCATTGCATAGACATTGAAGTTAGGATCCCAACACCATACGGTCAGTGTCTCGTCTTCTGCGGAAGCAGTTGTCTCTGCTGCTGCCTCTGTTTCCTTGGATGCCTCGCTGGGCGCTGCGCTCTGCGCATCATTGCCGGCAGGCTTATTGCCACATCCGGTAAGCATGGAAACGGTCATTGCCGCTACTAAGAGCACGCTTAATACTTTCTTTTTCATCTTAAATAACCTCCTTATACTTGTAAAGTACTACCTTATAAAATATGAAACGCTTTTTGCCTTCCATAAGTTACCTGTCTTCGATATCGTCCACCCAACGCATTTCCCCGGGTTTCAGATCCAGCACATATGCACATTTTCCTTTGATATACAGCTCTGTGTGCTGTGCCTGTGCTGAGTTGTTGATCACTGCGATCTTGCCGGTCTTCTGGAATACCGTTACTTCGGTATCCACATTCGTTACATAGTAACGCTTCATCTCCTGCTCCATGCCGGCTGCATAATAGATTGCCCGAAGCAGAAGTCTGCAGTTCTGGGGAGAATACGGAAGGCCTGCAAAATACACACTGTGTCCTCTGCCATATTCATTGACCACCAGCTGGCTGTATTCCCCATCCATCGCAAGGATCTGATAATGTCCGCCCTGTGCATAGACGCGGCTGGTTCCCTCGCCGAAATCCAGGGCTCCGTCAATATCCTCTAAGATAAAGTGATCTGCATTTTTCTCATTGTACTTGTCCGTGCTGAGAGAGAAACACATCTCGCGGTCTACGCCGAGCACATCGGACAATTGGAAATATCTTCCCTGATGCTGATATGCGGTAGGCTCACCCACACCGATGAATCCGCCTCCCTGATCCACAAAGCGTCTGATATTGGTCAGGACCTTTTCGTCGATCCAGTTCTCCGCGCCGCTGAATGCGGTGTACGCATCCCCGACATTAATGATGACCTTGATCTCCTCAGGGATACCGTTTCTGACATCATCAAAGGAAATGAACTCGACCTCAAAAGGCATTCCGCTTAAGCATTCCAGTACTCCCTCTGCGGAATAGGTCTCCCTGTGCCAGATCGCATGATGTACCTGATTGGACATCCACCTTCTCTGACTGCCCCAGCAGTTCAGGATCGCCACCTTGAAAGGTGCCACATAGGAAGCTGTCCCCTGCATATTTTCATGGATCTCTCTAAACTGTGTTACCACGTTTTGGATCTCATCAATGAAACCGGGCCAATTACTTGCCAGCTTCAGATAACCGCCGTATCCGATTCTGTCCAGGGGAGACCTGAGTAATGCACGCCTTGCTTTTCTCCAGTTATCCCTTGCCTCTCCGATCGGGTCACCGCCTTCGCAGAACACATCCGGGAAAAAGTAAGGTAACAGCCGTCCTTCGGTATAATCCACTCCCTTGATATCAGAGATCATTCGAAGCGTCACACCGCTTCCGACAGAACCTACCACTGCATCCAGTCCGATGCCTGCGAAATATTTACCGTAGGGCTCTGTTCCGATCCAATGATCTCCGAGGAACATCATAGCTTCCTTGCCATAAGAATGTACAATGTCTACCAGCTCCTTCGCCAGCGCACATACCTCGATCTGCTGGAACTCTATGAAATCCAGGAACTGTCTGCTGGGAACGCGGAACATGCTGTTGTGATATCCCTGATCCACAATGTACTCCGGGCGGAATTTGTAGCCTGCCCATTTTTCAAACTGTTCCAGGATATAGGGGCTCACACTTGCGCTGTATCCGAACCACTCTACAAATTTTTCCCGCTTCTTGTCATCGAAGGTCAGTGTGAACTGATGGAAAAAGGTAGTGAAGCGGACAACGTCGATATGAGGATTGTCCTCGCACCATTTTCTCAGCTTCTCTTTGACGTACTGCTTGGTCTTGGGCTGTCTCACATCGTAAGTCAGCTGATGCGGTGTATCCTTCCAGTCATTCGTGATGAAATTGTACATGTGCACCGGATCCCAGATCAAAAATGCCAGGAAGCTTACCGTATACTCATGATAGGGAATCGTATGGATCTCCACTTCGCCGGACGCCTCATCAAATTCCCATGCATCCGTCGGCACCACTTCACCGGTCGTTCTGTCGATCACTTCCCACCAGCGCTTCGGATCATCCAGCGTGTTGACCTTAAGCTGCTCCGTATGGAAGCCTTCCATCAGACGGATGCGGAGTGTTTCCCCTCTGGCGGTGATGCGGTTGCTGATCAGGTATTCCTGCTGGATCTCCTCCGGATGCTTCATCGCCCACGCATTATCCTTTCTCGTGGTATAATAAGTCGCATATTTCTTCACCGGCTCTGACAAAAGCGCTTGTGGCATCTCGGTTCCGTCACAGTCTCTCAAAGCATCTGCGCCCAGAAGATTTTTTAACCGTATTGTTTCGTCAATGATGTCTGCATCTGTTGGCAGTGTCAGTCTTCCTGTCATCGCATGATTTCCTCCCCATCGCTTTTGTACTATCTTGCAGCTGATGACTAAAGTATATCGGCTTCCTGACCTGATATCAATTTCTTTGTTGCTTGTTTTGTTATGTTTATTGCTATTTTGTTACTAAAATAGTGGATTTTTTTAAATGATTATGTATAATATGCTTATCACGATCGTATGCATTTTTATTTTTTCGTCTTTTTTACGAACGTTTTTGTAAAATATTGTTCTTTTTATATATTCATTATAAAAAACATTGCAAATTCGAAAAAGTGCACAATAAAACAAGATAAAGAAGGTGTCTGGTTATGAGTAATGAATTTATCAATATTGATTCTGCAAACGCAAACAGTTCTCCGGAACATTTCCAACTGCGTTACATCTCCATCTCCAAATACGAAGGAGACTGGCAATCCCTTCCGCATACCCATCACTTTTCAGAGTTGTTCTATGTCCTGCATGGTGAGGGAGCCTTCTATATAGAGAATGAAAAGGTGCCTGTGAAGACGGACGATCTGGTCATCATCAACCCTTATGTAGAACACACAGAAAAAACACTTCCCAACGATCCCATGGAATATATCGTATTCGGTGTGGAAGGGCTCGCATTTTCTTTTTCCGGTGCAGGCCAGGACAACCCGAAGGGTTACAGCTTCTACAGCTACGGCGCCGACAAAAAGCAGTTCATCAACTTTGCCCAGCTGATGATGCAGGAATTCCGTGACAAACTCCCCGGCTTTGAACAGGTATGCCACGGACTGCTCCAGGTGCTCCTGGTATATATTTCCCGGAAGCAGAACCTGTCCGTCATCTCCGATTCCTCCTTCCAATTATCCAAGGAATGTGCTCTGGCGAAGCGCTATATCGACTCCAATTATTCGCAGAACATTACATTGGATTCCCTGGCGGAGATCACGCATATCAACAAATTCTATCTGGCACACTCCTTTACCGAATGTGTCGGGCAGTCTCCGATCAATTACCTGACCGACCGGAGACTGGAAGCCTGCAAGGAGCTCCTGGTATCCTCCAATCTGTCGGTAGCGCAGGTAGCCACCAGTGTCGGATTTTCTTCGCAGTCTTATTTCTCGCAGATCTTCCGTAAAAAGACCGGCATGACACCGCGCCAGTACCGGAGCCGGTATGCCCGGAGATAAAAAGGACCCCACAGACGGCTTCTGCCGCCCGTGAGGTCCCCCGGATCCTCTCTACGTGATCCAACCCTTCATAAGTCCTATAAATTCCATGAAAAAATACATTCCCCGAAGCCATATGAACACTCCGCAGCCATAATACATCCATGCATTTTCCTTCTGTCTGTCCACCGCCTTGCCCGTCAGGGACAGGATCACACAGATGAGTAATACCATGGTTCCGAAGGCTGCACGGTCAGGGTAATGCGGTGACAGCACCATAGCTCCCCAGGATAACAATGCCCCTGCCAACAACAGCAGGTTCTCTTTTCCGATTTTTTCTCTTAAAATTCCCACGCAGATCACAAGCAGTACCACTGTAAACAGGAGTGCCGGGAACAGATACTCAAAGGCTCCCTTCGCCTCGCTGTAGAAGCGCAGAAATAAATTCCATAACAGTCCTCGCGTATCCTCAGACGTCTCCTCACTGCGGACAAAATTGCCCGGTGCAACGATCATCAGAACACTTCCCGCCAGACAGCTGATATTTCCAAGATACATCCATAACGGTATCTTTTTATGATCCTTACGTCTTAAGATCATCACCAGGAGACTCAGGATCCATACCGCCGGTCCCATATTTTCATTGCTCCATCCGGCGATCAGTCCTAACGGCAGGATCCACAGAGTGATTCCCGCAAGATTCCTCTCCCAGCGGTCTTCGTAGCGCAGATAACAATATAAAAATGCCAGCAAAAATCCTGCCATATACAGATAATTCGCCGCCCCGGACTCCCAGACCATACTCATTCTCCAGTTGGCATTGAGTCCCAGTAACATACTCATTGCCGCAAAAAAGTACGGGAATCCGCGTCTTCCGGACACCTCACAGATCAGCCATGAAAGAAGCAGCGTCATACCGGTATTAAAAATATCCGCCCAGTGCTCCCCGCACAACAGTATGAGCTGCAGCAGCCCATGTGCCATGCTTCTTCCGCCCCAGTTAAAATAGTGCCAGATCTGTGCATGGATAATGTCACGGATGTTCTGTATCGGAGTATCCGCGTACAATAATGTGGAATACCATTCATCATCCATCATAAAATCCGTCAGATAATTGACATACCAGATCATAACTGTCGTAAACAGGATCAGTACCAGACTGCTCCGGCGAATTATTTTTTTCTGCTTTTCCTGCATATTTTTCTCCTACAGCCGGATCCTCTTCAGACGGTCCACTGCCTCGACAGTGTTCTCGTAGCTTCCGAACGCCGTCAGGCGGAAGTAATGCTCACCGCTTGGTCCGAATCCGGATCCGGGGGTACCTACCACGTTGACATTCTCTAACAGATAGTCGAAGAACTCCCAGCTGGTCATGCCGTTCGGCGCTTTCAGCCAGATATAGGGAGCGTTCACACCGCCGGATACGGTAAATCCTGCTTCTTTTAACCCCGCAAGGATATAGTGTGCGTTGTTCATGTAATAAGCGACCTGTTCCTTCAGCTGTGCCTTACCTGCTGCAGAGTATACTGCCTCACCGGCACGCTGTACGATATAGGGTGCTCCGTTGTATTTGGTGCCGTGTCTTCTCGCCCACAGTGCATGAAGGCTGACATCCCCGCTCTTTAAATCCTTGGGGATCACGGTAAAGCCCAGACGCACTCCGGTAAAGCCGGCATTTTTGGAGAAGGAACGGAACTCGATGGCACAGGTTCTGGCTCCTTCACATTCATAGATACTGTGAGGCACATCCGGCTCGGAAATATATGCTTCGTAGGCTGCATCGTAAAGGATGACAGCGCCTACCTTATTCGCATAGTCCACCCATTCCTGCAGCTGTGCCTTGGTGATCGTGGCACCGGTAGGGTTGTTGGGGAAGCATAAATAGATCAGATCCGGGGTCTCCTTCGGCAGCTCGGGTGCGAAACCGTTCTCTGCCAGACAGGGCATATAGATCACATCACTCCAGGTCTCGGACTTCGGATCGTAAGTGCCGGTTCTGCCTGCCATAACATTAGAATCCACGTATACAGGGTAAACGGGATCACATACCGCGATCTTATTGTCCAGACTGAAGATCTCCTGAATATTGCCGCAGTCGCATTTTGCTCCGTCGGATACAAAGATCTCGTCCGGCGCAATATCGCAGCCTCTTGCCTTATAATCATTCTCTGCAATGGCATTGCGCAGGAACTCATAGCCAAGGTCAGGAGCGTAACCATGAAAAGTCTCCGCTTTTCCCATCTCGTCCACCGCACCGTGCAGCGCATCAATGATGGCAGGTGCCAAAGGCTGTGTCACATCTCCGATTCCCAGACGGATGATCTTTTTGTCCGGGTGTGCTGCGGAATACGCGTTTACCTTTTTACCGATGGTGGAAAATAAATAGCTTCCGGGAAGTTTTAAATAGTTGTCGTTTACTTTAAACATAATACGTTCTCCTCTCTATGATCCTTGGTGCAATATTGCTGTCACCTTGCTGTCGTAAATAAGCAATTTTTCCGCACTACGTGCTCTCAAAATTGCAACGAACATTCGTAATCCGGGCTGATCACCCTACTTAATTATGTTCGTTTACTCCTCTCATAGAAACATGTCTTTGTCTGCAAGCAGCCACGCCGTGTTTCTATGGAGGAGTTTATTCTATCAGATGGAGTACGGGTCAACTTCACCCTCAAATACGATCTTCGCAGGTCCGGTCATGTAGACCAGATCCGCCACACGGTCCCATTTGATGTGCAGTTCACCGCCTAATAGTTTAACAGTTATTTCCTCGTCCGTCAAACCATTTAGCACGCACGCCACCGCCGTAGCGCAGCATCCGGTACCACAGGCAAGGGTCTCCCCGGTGCCTCTCTCCCAGACGCGCATGAATACATTCTTCCGATCCAGGATCTCTACGAATTCGGTATTCGTCCGGTTGGGGAAACAGGAATGGTGCTCGAACTTCGGACCGATCTTCTCAATATTGAGATCCTTTACCCCCTTCATAAATACAATGGCATGGGGATTGCCCATGGAGACACAGGTCATACGGTATTCCTCACCATCCACCGCGATCGGTGCATCCACTACGGCAGGTCCCACCGGGGTCTGCTGTGTTGCTTCCGCTATCACCGGCACCTCCACAGGTGCCAGGACCGGCTGTCCCATGTTCACCTGTACCATAGTTACCTGCCCTCTGTCCGTGGCGGTCCTGCCCTCCACCGTGAGCTTTAAATATTTTATTTTACCGGCACTGACGATGGTAATGTCTTCCTGGTCCGTCAGTCCCTTATCGTGGACGTATTTTGCCACGCAGCGGATACCGTTGCCGCACATCTCCGAGCGGCTGCCGTCCGCATTGTACATCTCCATCTCGAAATCCGCTTCCTTGGCCGGATTGATGAAGATCACGCCATCACCGCCGATGCCGAAATGCCTGTCGCTTAACTTTCTTACAATCTCGGGCTTTTCCTCCTTGGAAAGCTTCTCCGTAAAGCCATTAACATATACATAATCATTGCCACAGCCCTGCATTTTTGTAAATTTCATGTATTGCTGTTCCTCCTGTTGTTCTCTTTCACATTCATTGCCTGCGTCGTCCGGAATACTATCATCTTTTCCGTGCCGCTCTATTACTCCGTCATCATGGACAGCACCATCTGTGCCGTCTCCACCAGATTCGTCCCACTGTCCATACTGGTCTTCTGAAGATACCGGTGGGCTTCTTCTTCCGTCATATGATTTCTTGCCATCAAAAGCTCTTTGGCATCTTTGATCGCTTTTTCATCCGCCGCATTTCGGGTCTTCGGCTGCATGCGCCGTTTTCTTCTGCGGCGCTCCACGCCTTCCACCATCAGGTTCACAGTATTGATCAGGTCCTGAACCTTTAACGGCATGGAGAGGCATACGATGCCGTTGCCGTAGCATTCGCTGATCAGATTCTGGGATGCCATCAGAAGCATCTCGAAGCCCTCCGGCAGATCATCATGAAGTTCTGTATATATCATATCCGCCAGCTTATAACTGCAGATCACGATTCCGTCATTCAGTCCGTCCACCTGGCTGATCGCCTGGGTGCCCGTAGTACAGATACCCGTGACCTGAAAGCCACTGCGTACCAGGATATTCTTGACGCCTTTGGCTTCCTCCAGCTTCGGCAGCACGACAATAATGTTCGTCATTCGCCCACCTCCTTTCTTCTGTGTTTATTACTCTATCATTACAAAAGAAAGGATTTTATCAATACTTATACAGATACTCCTGAATCTCCCATTCAGATACCTGGGAGCGGTACTCATGCCATTCCTTGCGCTTGGCATCGATATATTTTCCGGCAATATGCTCGCCTAAAACATCCTGGATAAAGGTATCCTTCTCCAGTTCTTCCACTGCCTCTAACAAAGTGCCCGGCAGCTGGTCGATGTGAAGCTCCTTCCGCTCTTTGGCGGTCAGTGCGAAAATATTCGCATTGATACTTGCAGGGGGATCGATCTTCTCCCGGATGCCCTGTAAGCCGGCGCTTAAGCAGACTGCCAGCGTCAGATAAGGGTTCGCTGCGGAATCGGGACTGCGCAGCTCGATACGGGTACCCTCTCCGTCTGCGGTAGCCGGAATACGGATCAGGGGGCTGCGGTTCGTCGTGCTCCATGCGATATAGACCGGCGCCTCGAAGCCGGGCACCAGACGCTTATAGGAATTTACCAACGGATTCGTGATGGCTGCCATTCCTTTGATATGCTTCATAATACCGCCAATGAAATAATAAGCTTCCTTACTCAGACCGTTAGGGTCGGAAGCATCCTGGAATATATTTTTCCCGTCCTTTTGCAGAGACATATTGATATGCATGCCGGAACCGTTGACGCCGAACTTGGGCTTCGGCATAAACGTAGCGTGCAGACCGTGGCGTCTTGCGATGGTGCGCACTGCCATCTTGAAGGTCATGATATTATCTGCGGTATGTAATGCCTCATCGTATCTGAAATCGATCTCATGCTGCGCCGGAGCCATCTCATGATGGGATGCCTCGATGACAAATCCCATATCCTCCAGGTTCATGACAATGTCACGACGGGCATTCTCACCGAAATCCAACGGTCCGATATCGAAATAACCTGCCTGCTCATGGGTGTTCGTAGTCGGCATGGTATTTTCATCCGTATTGAATAAGAAAAATTCACATTCGGGCCCTACCTCAAAAGTATATCCCATATCCTCTGCCTGCTGTACCGCACGCTTCAGCACATAACGGGGATCACCTTCAAAAGGCTGACCATTGGGGCGATAGACATCACAGATCATACGTGCCACCTTGCCCTGCTGGGGTCTCCAGGGGAAGATCTCTAACGTGGACAGATCCGGGTACAGATACATATCGGATTCCTCGATCCTGGCGAATCCATCGATCGCCGAACCGTCAAACATACATTTATTGCTCAACACCCGGTCTAACTGGCTGGCTGTCACCGCAATATTTTTCAGATTGCCAAACAGATCCGTGAACTGCAGACGGATGAATTCCACATCCTCTTCTTCCACAAGACGGATGATATCTTCCTTGGTATAATTGTTCATCATTACCCTCGTTTCTGCGCCGCCTGTCTGCTCCTTTTCCACGGGGCGGACGCATCCGTGAAAAATACTTACACTAAATATAGCAATGCCTGTTTTGTCTTGTCAATGCGAAGTTCTCCTCATTTGCGGTACTATGTGGGAGTTCCTGCGCATACTATTTATAAAGATCATCCCATCATTCCAAGGAGACCCAAGAATGAGTGCAAATACAAAGATCGTTGTCCTTCGCAGAAAAGAACTGCTCTATACCGGAATCTTCGCTGCGTTGGGGGTGTTGTTCGTCATATTACTGTTGATGTTATTGTTACCGGGAAAAGATGCGGATACCTCCTCCGGGGCACCGGATTCCCCTGACAGTACTGCCGAGACCGCTATGCCAGACAATGTGGCGGATCTCGGACGTTCATCACAGTTCTCTGATGCGGAGGATGCCTCCACGGGAGCTAGTGCATACACCGGTGCTGTTGACAATGCCGGTGCTGTTCTGGATAACGTCTCCGGGTCTGTCGGTACTGACAATACATATATCCCCGGGATCTACACGACCGAACTGATCCTCGGCAGTGAGACTGCAAACGTGGAAGTCATCGTAAATGACCACGCCATTACATCCGTAAGCCTCGCCGATCCGAGCGAAACACTTACTACCATGTACCCACTGTTAGAGCCCACCATGGAATCCCTAAACGACCAACTCTGTGAGATGCAGGATCCAAGCCAGGTGACCTATTCTGCCGAGACCAGGTATACTTCGCTGGTGCTATTGGAAGCCGTGAAGGCATCCCTGGAAAAGGCAAAGCCTAAGGCTACACCGGAAGCGACGGGCGCGCCGGATGCAACGAATGCGCCGGTGGCTTCCCCCGAGAATGCAACGGCCACTTCGTCGGAAACGGATGGGAAAACCGCGGAACCTACGAAGATGCCGACAGCGGATATCAATCCGGCAGCGTAAGGACTCGGGTGCACGGTTTACAAGATAGCGTAACAATCGCAGCTATTGCGCAGGCACAAATCTGTACCTGGCTCATCGTATACACAAAAAAGGGCGCATGCCTCCCGGCATGCACCCCATTGTGCGTTTTATTGTAATATTTTGTTTGCAACACTGGGTTTATTTTATACTATTTGCGGTGGAGATGCAAGGGAAAATTACTTCTCTTTTTTCTCTTTTTTCTCTTGCTTCTTTGCTCTTGCTGCTTTCAAAACATCAGCAAGATTATCGCCATTAAGCACTCCCGGATAATTTTCCTGAAATCCCACTAAAGTATCTTTATTTTCCTGCTCACTTTATACTCCAATATCCGCCTTTACTCGGGCCTTCATATTCGATTATTCCACTAGTCTTCAATTTATTTATTGAACGTTTAACCGTACTGAGTGAAACCTCTATCTGACTCGCCATTTCCTCTCGTGTTACATACTTATTCATTCGTATCAACTGCAAAATAGCATCCTCCACTGATTTCGCATTTTGGGGTTCATTTTGGGGTTCATTTTGGGGTTCACCTTGTTCCATTAAGAAATCCGGATGAATAGGTATCTCAACAGTAACTGCTCTTCTTTCATCATCCGTTTCAAATGTCGCTTTAGGAGAACCATTATCTCTAAGTTCCTCTTGTATAGTAGGAATTCCTGTAGATTTTCCTTCTGTCAAATCTAACTCCTTCAAAAATTCCCCCAATCGTTTGTTTCTATAATATCGAGATTTGAATCGTTCTCCCTCAGCAATTGTCTTTTGCGAGATTGAACGGTCAATACCTGGATAACTAATAATTCGAACACAATCTGGTTCAATCTCTATGATTATTGCCTGATAGGATTGATAATCACGATGATAAAAAGCATTGACCACAGCTTCCTCTAACGCCTGATACGGATAGCTGTACCGGCGAATGGCTTCCATCTGATAATCTACTTTCGTGACCTTTTCCTCAATCACCATGTCCTGTAGCTTTTCCATAGTTCTTTTAATCATTGTCGGCACAGAGCCTTTGATAATCGGCACTTCAATAAAATTATTTGGATTTTTAATGCTACCTTCCGGAAATTTTGTAATTTCAACCTGCGTATATGGAAAGAATTTGTCCAAATGCTCACAAAACATCATCAGTGCCGCATTAGATATACATAGCTGCTCCGGTGGTCCTACAAGAAGCTGCATGTCTCCAAGCACTTCCATAACACCACGTTTTCCAATCTGCTTTGCCAGCTTGCTTTTGGTTGTATTGAGATGGTCCGTTAACAACGCAACCGATATGTCTGACTCTGTAGCCTCAAAATTAGGCCTCGTGTCAAACGGTGCGTAGTTTGTCATATTAATTAATTCTCGTTCCTGCTCCGCATTTGCACGAACCGAACTTGTCGCATACCGTATATAGTAATAATACTTTTTATCCTTCTTAGCAGTAACATGCTCTGGTGCCTTATACGGTCTTTGCACTCCAGGTGTCACCCACAATACAACAACATTTTTCCCATCAACTTGTTCAATGATCACACGTGGAAAATATGCCGGAATCATTGTATTATTATAACCCAAAAGTTCCTTTTGTATGGTATCCAACTCATATTCTTCCAAACCCTTTACCGGGCGAACTGCAACACCGTTTTTCTCCTCGACACCAATCAAAACATATCCGCCACCAACATTGTCAAAATCATTGGCAAATGCACAAATGCTATGATAAATATCATCCGGATTCCACGATGCTTTAAATTCGATCCTATCAGATTCCACTCTTCGCTTATTTAATAAATCTTCTATGCTAAGCTCCAATTCCATTTACTTCACCACTTTCATAATTTAGGACTGCCCATCTCTTTCTCAGCATTCTCTCGTTTAATCCGATAATCCGAAAGCACTTTCAGTATTTCCGGGTCAGTTACATTGGATTCATAATCTGAAAAATCATTACTTTCAATTATTGGCTTAATTTGTTTCATCATTAACCATAATTTATCGTAACAAATCAATTTGCCCCTCCCAATAAGACGAAAAACACCTTCGTCGGAGTTTGCATTTGCGTGTGAGACTTCGGTGTTAATTATTTTACACTCGTATTCGTTTCAAAAATATCTATTAGAACCGGAAGCATTGCTTGCTGCTCTCTAACCTACGAAGATGCCGACAGCGGATATCAATCCTGCGGCGTAAGGGACTCAGGTACCGTGCATAAAATTCAGGGCTGACTCAAAAAAGGCGCATGCACCCCGTTGTGCGTTTTATTGTAATATTTTGTTTGCAACACTGGGGCTTTTTTATACTATTTATGGGGGAGATGCAAGGGAAAAATATTTCTCTTTTTCGCTTTTATCAGCAAATATTTCGCACCTCATTTTCTACAATATTAAATTGTATAAATTCCGGTATCGCATTTGCAAGTGCCTTTTCTTTTATACGTTCATCTCCCGTCGCTGCATATGCCACTTCAACACCTGCAGAAAAATATAATTTTTCAAGCTTCTGGGAGCGAATATCATTATAATTTGTACAAAGAGGTAAATCGTTCATCCTGGACAAGTAATCAATCATAGCCAGCAGATACATAGCTTCTCTGCACCATCTGCGTTCATAAAGCTTTCTTACTTCATCCGTCTCAAGTGTTTCGATAATAAAATCTATATCACCCATATCCTTTACGTGATGACAGGTATTACTCTTAAAAGTTTCAAACGAACATCTATAATCTTCATTATCTGCACTATTATTTTCCAATATTAAGTCTACCGTTACATTAAGCACCCTGGCGATTTTATGCAGAGTTCCGGCCGTGCATTTATCAAGGTCTGCTTTTCCATTACAGATATCAGTAATTGTTGTCATTGCAACTCCGCTTTCCTTGCTCAAGCGATACCTCGACATTTTTTCTTTTTCAAGTAAATCATTAATTATCATCTGCTTCCCTCCTATTTATTAATATATCGGTCAGCCGAACTACTGTCAATAATATTATTTACAATTGAGATATCTGAGAATTCCTTGCATCCACCATAGCTCTGATCACATCAAGTTCCGGTTGAATTGCCTCATACTCTTTTCGGAATTCGTCATTCTTCATTTCCTCAGAAAGCATTTCATTTAAGGTTTTCATTCTCTGCCATCCTTCCTATAATGTCAAATATTATTTATCCTTTAGTATATGTTATATATGCCATATCGCCAACGAATCAATCTCACATTGCACGATATTTATTAAAAACAATTTATTCAAACTGATTTTAATAAAATTCTTCTGAATAAAATTTAACATGAACTCTTATGTTTTGCATTCTTTTTTCCCATTTTTGACAGAATAAAAAACGTTTATGCTAGGGAGATACCTATGGAATTCATTTGGAGGATTTAAAAGTAAGAAAAGCCGGTGCTGATGCACCGGCTCCTCTTGTATTACGTTAGTTATGAACCTTTTACAGAGATTACTGTAACAGAGACAGTACGCCCTGGTTGGACTGGTTAGACTGAGCCAACATAGCCTGACCTGCCTGAGCCAGGATGTTGTTGTTGGAGTACTTAACCATCTCAGTAGCCATATCGGTATCACGGATCTGGCTCTCTGCGCTGGTGGTATTCTCAACTACGTTGTCGAGGTTGTTGATGGTGTGCTCCAGACGGTTCTGAATAGCACCAAGGGCAGATCTCTGAGTAGATACCATCTGAATTGCTTCCTTGATAGAGTCAACTGCATAGGTACCATTCTGACCATTATCACCGCCAACCTGAATACCATTGATTCCAAGTCCCTTTGCGCTCATTGCATCAATGTCCATGGAAATCTTGTTGGATGTGTAAGAATCAGCACCTACATGCAAGTCAAGGCTGACTGCCTTATTAACTGCAACCTTTCCTTCGTTAACGGTAAATACATTTTTATTATTAGTAACCGTTGCAGCCGTATCAGTTCCAATAGAACTAGCTTTTGCAATCTCTTTACCAATTGCTCCATATAAATTAGTCGCCGTATCGTATCCTTCTACTGTTCCTACGCCATAGGTTTTGCCATTGACAGTATTCTCCTTATCAGCTGTCAGCAAACCTTTAACTTCATCGGCTTTATACTTTTTAGCATCATGATCCACATCACCATCATCTACAACACTATATGTTGTTCCATTAATAGTAACCGTATCTCCTGCTGCCAAAGTATCTTTTCCAGTAGCTGCCTTTAAAACATTTTCTGCCGTGTCAGAAACTCCATACTTGGTTCCGGCAATCGTAACTTCATCGCCTGCTTTTAACTCTTTTACGGTGAATTTAGCAGTACCGGTACCCTGGCCTGACCATGTTCCTTCAAAGCCAGCAGACTTTGCTTTTAAAATCTTATTAGTAGTTGCTGCGCTGTCGCCCTTGAGCAGATAAGTCTCATTGAATTTTGTGGTTGTAGATACTCTGTCGATTTCTTCTACCAGCTGGTCTACTTCGTCCTGAATGTACTGTCTGTCATCGGTGCTGTTGGTTCCGTTAGCAGCCTTTACTGCCAGTTCATTCATTCTCTGCAGCATATCATGAACTTCTGTCAGAGCACCTTCAGCGGTCTGCACTGCGGAGATACCGTCCTGTGCGTTGCTGGATGCCTGTGTCAGTCCTCTGATCTGCTTTCTCATTTTCTCACTGATGGAAAGGCCAGCTGCATCATCTGCTGCTCTGTTGATCTTATATCCGGAAGAGAGTTTCTCAGTAGACTTTGCCTGAGAAGCAGTGGTCAGACCTAACATTCTGTTAGAGTTCATAGCTGTAAGATTGTGTTGTACTACCATAATATATTCCTCCTTGAATTGACGAGCGCTTCCCTGCGCTCCGTTATTTGCTTTGGCAATGTCAGCTTCAAGTTCGCACATCCTGTTACCTTCATCGCCATTGTCTTCCTACTGTCCGGCGTGCGAAACCTTCGATTCGGAAGAGGTTCGGTAAGCAAATGTTTTATTTGCTTTACTTGTTAAGTATATCGGAGAGGATTTTGGAAACTTAACCCCTGTTTGAAAAAAAAGTTGACTAATCTTATTTTTTTCTTTTTTCTTACTTAGGGATAAAGACGTATACGCAAAAACATTTTTGAAATTACAGATCCCTGTCTGATATTCAGGCAGGGACTGTATTTTAGATCATCCAGACCGGTACGATATAATTGTCTCTGTCAATCGCACTAAGTCCCGGTTTCATGCAGATAACTGCGCCCTTCGCACGAGGCGTTGATGCCTTGTCGAGTAATTCAAATACCTTTACCAGCTCTGTTCCGGGATTTGCAGTTTTCTTAATCTCAATCGGATTCAATATTCCATCATGTTCCAGGACAATATCAATCTCCCTGGCATCTTTATCACGATAATAGTACAAATACGGCTCTTTTCCACAATTCAGGTAGGTTTTCTGAATTTCCGCGACCACATAATTCTCCAAAATGGCCCCGTTCATAGCACCGCATTCTAACGTTTCCGCACTGCTCCATTTCGTCAGGTAACACACCAGACCCGTATCGTAGAAATACAGTTTTGGTGTTTTCACAAGGCGCTTCAACAAATTATTAGAATACGGATGAAGATAAAAAATAATTCCCAGCGTTTCCAGAATTCTCAGCCAATCCTTCGCCTGCGTCTGATTGATATCTGCATCTCTGGCAATCTCTGCCGCGTTAACCATCTGCCCACATCTTGCTGCCACCGCAGTAATAAACCGGAGGAACTTAAGCGAATCTATGGCATCCGATAATTCTCTTACATCCCGCTCAATATAAGTAGACAGATAACTGCTGTAAAAAAGCTGACTGTTACTGTTAATACCGCTTACGATCGCCGGCATGGAGCCCTGATAAATCCGCTCAAAGATCTCTCTTGTATCAGCTTGCTCTCTCTCTTTCTGCCTCTCGCTTAAGTCCTCCAGATCTACCTTAAACGGTTTCATCGTCCCGCCGGATATCTCTGCCTGTGACAGTGATGTAAGTGAAAGTACTGCCACTCTTCCTGCCAGTGACTCCTGTACTCCCTGCATCAATTTGAACACCTGTGATCCCGTAAGCCAAAATGCTCCCGGCTCATGGTTTTTATCTACATATATCTTGATATAAGTAAACAGTTCCGGTGCATATTGAACCTCATCAATCAATACAGGCGGTTTATGCAGTTGCAGAAACAGTTCCGGATCGGTCTTTGCAATATTTCTTTCGTTCAAATCATCCAGTGTTACATATCCCCGCTCCGTTCCCTCCATCAGTTTTTGGAGCATTGTCGTCTTTCCTACCTGTCTCGGTCCCGTTACCAGGAGTACCGGATATTCCCTGGTTACCTGTCTTACTACATTCTCCAGATTTCTTTTGATATAATTCATAAAAGCCCCTCTTTCGGCTAATCTTTTTTATGATTATATTTTAGCCGGATTTTTTTAAAATATCAAGCACTTTTCGGCTAATCTATGCTTTGATTATATTTTAGCCGGCTCACATTTTTATTCTTTCACATTGATTCTGTCATAAAAAAGAGAAGCAGTGATCTGCTTCCCTTCATCCGTTGTATTTATTGTTTATTATCGTACATCTGGGGCGGTACGTATCCGGCGCCGCTCATGCTCTTGTAGTAGTCAAAGGCGCTTTTGGCATTTTTGCGCCGCTGTCCGATGTTGGCACGTTCCTTCGCAAAGTAGTTCTCGATGAGTTTTTTATTCCGTGCTTCCTGTGCCTGGACAGACACGCTGAGTTCAGTCACCCTGGCTACCTTTGCCTGCAGTTCCTTAATCTGGGCTGCATAGCGTTCTCTGTTGCCCTCCAACTCCTTTGCCAGCTTCTCATACAGGATCTCGAAGCCTTCATCCAGCCGGACGACCTCATCGATCAGACGCTGCTTCTCCTCCACGGCATCATCGAACAGGCTCATGTCCACTTTTTCCGCTGAGAAGATCTCTTCCTGACGCTTATTATATTCCCGGATCTTCTGCAGTACTTCCAGCTTCTTATCCAGACTTTCAGATAAAATGGTCAGCTGATTCTCCATCAGTCATTTCCTTTCTTGGCACCGGCCTTCATGACTTCTTTCCAGTTGTCGCGGATCGAGTGGAGATGTGTGTTGATCTCTTCGAGAATCTCCTTATCCTTTTTGACATTGGCTTCCACCAGCCGTCTCTCCAGATAGCTGTAAATATTATCGAAATCCTTGGAAACCTCGTATTTCATATCGAGTGTGGAATGCAGGTATCCGATGATATTCTGCACCTTGCGGATATTCTCATGCGCTCTGGGAATGTCATTTTTCTCTACGGAAAGCTCTGCGATGTTACAGAACTTAATGGCTCCGTCGTAAAGCATAAGCGTCAGTTCTGCCGGAGATGCGGTCAGAACCTTGCTGTTATTATACTGTGCATACGCACTGGGTAATGCCATATCATGATCCTCCTAATAAGCTGGTCACCGCACTGGAATTGCTCTGCAGCTTTGCCAGAGCTGTCTCCATCTTGGAGAATTTGGAATACCATTTGTCCTCGTAATCGTTGAGTTTATCTTCCAGGTCTTTGATCTTAGATGTATAATCATCATAATCCGATTTCATCTTTTTGTCATCATAAAAATTGCCGTAGGAGCGATAACCTTCTACCGATTTGGACAGATCACTCATTTTCGTATACAGATTCTTGAACAATCCGGAGAAAAAGCTGACTACGGTATCCGGATCGCTGCTGATCATGCTCTTGAGCTTATCGGCATTGCCGGAAGTACTGGAATCATCTGCATCACCATCGATATGGTAGGCATTTTTCTCATTCTCCGCAGCGGTAAAGTAGCTCAGAGTCTCAATACCGAAATCACTGAGGTACATCTGCTTGCCGTTGACCTCCAGTCCGGAAGACATTACCTCCTTCAGAGTAGAGCTTACGGTAGACAGATTGCTGTCTCTGCGTAACAGTGCATCCTTGATCTTCTGCTCGTATTTCTCTACCTCGGAGTCGGACATAGCATCCTTCTCGTCATCGGTCAGCGGCTCATAGCCTTTGGCAGAATCTGCATTATACAGCTTATCCATCTCATTGATGATGGAATTATAATCCTTCAGGAAACTCTTGATCATATCGTAGATGCCGTCTACGTCATCCTTCGTGGTCACCACGACGTTCTCAGCGGTCTCCTTCATGGCTGTGATGGTCAGTCCATTGATGGAGAATACATTGGTGTTGCTCTCATACTCCGTATCATTCAGCGTGATCTTCGCATTCTTTGCATCGATCTTGTTGGCACTTGCGCTGTCCAGACCCAGGCTCTTAAGTACGTTATTACCGATCTCATCGGATGCGGTAATGCTGAAATCGTTGCCCTCTCCGGAATCCTTGGCACTGATATAGAATCTCTGCTGCGTCTCATCAAAGTTGGCATTCAGTCCGGCTTCTTTTAATTTGGTCAGTACGTTGGAGATGGTAGTATCCGCAGTGATCTCCAGTTCCACATTGGTATCACCGCTCTTGATATTTAATTTGGTACCGGTGCTCAGATCCAAAGCAGTACCGTTATTATTCACGCTCAGGTCAGACAGCTTCGTCAGGGCATTGAGCTTGAAATCATCCCCGTCTGTGTCTGTTTTAGTCCTCAGAGAAGCCTTGCCACCGGTCATGTAAGCAGTCTTGGCCAGCTGTGTGATCTTCAGGTTCTGCACGCCGTTCATGGCATTCTCACCGGTGATGATGCTGGCTGCGGTGCTGTCGGAGACGGATGTGGTCTTCTTCATATAAGCACTGGTAAAACGCATATTGTTGACGTATTTGGACTGCAGATTCTTCAGCTTGGTGTTCAGATCCTTCCATGCCGTAGTCTTCCACTCCAGCTTGGTCTGTGCCTTTTTCGCATCGTCTACTTTGGTCTGCTTTGCAGATACCAGCTGCTGGATAATGCTCTCTGTGTCCATACCGGAGATCAGTCCGGATAATCTCATTGTTGATGATGCCATATTGGTATCCTCCTATCTTATCTCTTCTCATCTACCAGGATACCGGCTAACTCCCACACTTTGGCGATCATGTCCAGGGTCTTCTCGGGAGGAAGTTCCTTGATCACTTTCTTGGTATCCTTATCTATGATCTTGATGGTTACGCGGTTGGTTGCCTCATGGATGCCGAAGACCGCTTCGGAATGAGACATCATGTTCTTGTTCAGCTTCTCTACCGCTTTCTTGATCTGCTCATTGGTCACATGCTGTTGCTGCTCCCCATTGGGATCGGCAGAGGTATTGCTCTGCTCCTTGCCCTGAGCATTCTCAACGACTGCTGTCGTCTGATCGATCTTGTCTATTGGCTTTACATTGGCAGAATTGTATTCAGAGGCGTTTTCCTCTGTGGTCACTTTTGTAGTCGCATTCCTGGCAGCGGACGTGTTCTGTGCCTGCACTGTCATGATACTGGAAATCGGTTCTATGGTCATAATGGTCACCTCCGTGTGATAAAAAGCGCCTTCCGTGGGCGCACGACCTTGCTTCTCTAAGGATTGTATCGGTAAATCCTTAGAAAAAGTTAATAGGAGCTGCAAAAAATTGCACCTCCTATGCCTAATTTCCTATTTTCCTATTTTTCTATTTTGTCTTCTGCTTACCCAAACAGGTTCTTCAGTGCTTCCATACCGTCCGCATCCACAGAAGCTTTATTAGCCTCCTGGATCTGGATGTATACTTCCTTGCGGTAAATGGGCACTTCCTTGGGAGCGGAGATACCGATCTTGACCTGGTCACCCTTGACCTCTAAGACAGTGATCTCGATGTCATTGTTGATGACGATGGCCTCATTTTTTTTACGGGATAATGCCAGCATCTTACTCACCCGCCTTTCCGGACTTCAGGATATCGTAGATGGGGAACTTTACGGGATACTGGTTGCCTTCGAGGATGATCTGGCATGCCTTACGCTCTTCCACGTTAATGACAAAGGGGCCCTGGAGGTTCACGGTCATCTTCGTAAGATCGGAGGGTACGGTCACGGTCACCATGACCAGAAGGTTCTCCGGGGTGAGTGTTCCCACACCGGTGAGCAGCTCATCATCCACCTCGGGATCATAGTCCGGGTTGACCAGCAGAGGATCCATGACCGGCATGGCAAAGCTGGGTTCCTCGATGGACTGCAGATAACGGATACCGGCGCTGCTGCCCTTCTCCTCGTCATGCAGCATGGTAAAATGCTTCAGCTCCGGGAATCCGATGATTCCTTTGTCGAAAGTGATGATCTTGTCATCCGCGATCTCTACTTCCCCAAAATTTTTTGTCTGAATCTTCATAGAACACCTATGCCTTTCCGTACCTGCAAGCCTTCAGGTACTTCTGTATTTTTACACTATCCTCTTAGATAAAGTTCAAAAGCGTGGTCTGCATGACTTTACCGGTAGCCATCAGAGCCGCTTCGTAGGTCATCCCCGCACTCTTTAAGTTAATGGCGGTCTCTGTCACATCAATATCTTCGTTTTCACTCTTTAATGTCTCAAAGGTAGTCTTCTGGCTCTTCATACGGTTCTCAATGAGCTCCAGCTTGCTGCTTCTGGTACCGCAGTTGGTGATGCACAGGTTGGCATCATCGAGATATCCCTGGAAGGTGGTAATGCTGCTCTCGAACAGCTTCTGGCATTTATCCTTCGACAGGGTCAGTGCCTTCTCCACGGCTTCCATCTGTTTTTTCAGAATATCCGCATCCTTACCGGTAGCATTTTCCTGCAGTCCTTCAAGCCTGGTCTTCACAGTCTCTAAGTCGATTACATCCTGCATCGCCTGTACCAGGTCATCCACGGTACGGCCGATTCCGTGCTGGAAGCACTCATCTGCGGTAGAATTTACACGGATGGTCTGATTGAATCCTACATCATATTCGATCACCTGTCTGTCCTCATCATCCTGTGTATATTTCTGATTATATTTTATTGTCTTGCCATCCACGGTAGCATCACACTTGAAGTAATGTTCCGGCCGCAGGTCTCCTTTGACCCAGTGATTCTTCTGATAGATCACCTGGATCTCGCCCTCGTTCTGATCAGGTGTAGCGGGATCATCCTTGCATGCCATCAGGGTCTTGTAGCAGTCTTTTCCGATCAGGAGTTCTCCGGTATCTGCCACGTAGATTATTTTATCTGGATTCTGTGCAATCTTATCATAAGGGCTGTCCGCGTCCGTAGAGGTTGCCTTCATAATCGTGCCATCTGTTGTGGACCATGTGGTATTGCCGAATTTGATCTCGACATCCCCACCCTTTTTACAGTCATCATACGCCAGTCGAATCCGATATACCTCCGTAGCCTTGATGTTCTGTTCTGATATCTTATCAAAGCCCGCATCTTTATAATTCGCTGCGGTGATATCCAGCAGTTTACCGGTATTTACCTTGGTCAGCTTAGTGATGGAGCTGTTGTCCAGCTGCTCGGTGATATTGTATTCCGTGTTGTATTCCTTGTCAAAGCTTAAGGAAGTATCGGTACGATATCCGGTAAACACATAGCGTCCGGCGTAGTCGGCATCGCCGGTGCTGTAAACTTCTTCTCCTAAAGCTTTCAGCTGTTCGAGAATGATCTGGCGGTCTTCTGCCTTCAGGTCTCCGTTGGAGCCCTTCGTAGACTGTTTAATCATGCTGGTGATGATTTCTGTCAGATTCTTCAGTGCATCTTCCGTCACGTTCAGCCAGCTCTCCGCATCGGGGATATTCTTGCTGTAATACTGTGTCACTTCCGTTACGTTGCTTCGCAGGCGCAGGGCACGGATCGATACCACCGGGTCATCGGAAGGGCGGTTCACCTTCTTCTGCGTGGACATCTGTGTGCTCAGCTTATCCTGATATACTTTGTTCGTATTGATATTGGACAGATTATTACGCTGCATGATCTTATTCGTAATTCTCATTTTGGTCCTTGTCCTTTCTCTCTATAGAATTCCATACCATTTTCACACTAGACTCCGGTCTCCAGGATCAGTCTGTCATATATTTCCGTTAAGGTCTGGATCATCTTGGAAGCCAGATTGTATCCGTTCTGATATTTTACCAGATTCACCGCTTCTTCATCCTCATCGACACCGGAGATGGAAATTCTCTGATTATCAATGGTAGCGGAGACATCCTTAAAGCTTGCATAAAATGTATTTGCTCTGGATGCATTCAATGCCACATCCGACAGAATACACTGTAAAAATTCGGAAGCATTACAGCCGCGGAAGCTCATCTTCGTCTTATCTGTTGCCAGGTTCTTCAGATCATTTAACAGGTCGTTCTGTTCCACACCGTCGGCGGCATCCTTACGGTTCGCCATCAGGCCGGGATCCTGTTCGATAGCCTCCAGGATGTCGAAATTCTTCGCGGTCAGACGATAGTAGCTGTCATCGTTGACCTTTACCGTCATTTTGCTGCCGGCCTTTTTTTCCTGCTTGTCATATCGCTTCGCCGCATCATCCAGCAGGAACTGCTCGCCACCGGTAGCTTTATTACCGGTGAACATCTTCACGCCGGGATCTCCGTTTCCGCTGTAGCCGGAAGTCAGAATATCGTTAAATTTCTGAGAGAAGGTACGGATCCACTCATTCATCTGGTTCATGTAATAAGGGATTCCCTGATAGAACAGGTCGGTACCGATCTCTGCCTTTTTCCCTACACGGTCATTGGTAATTCCCCGGGGATTCTTCTCACTGTCCGATAAAGTAAATGTATAGGAGTAAGTAGCGTTGCCGTTCGCATCATATTCGCAGGTATATTTCCAGGAATCATAGTAGAATTCCTGATTGCCCAGATCCAGGATGCCTCCCTGATCCGACAGATTACATTTATTCAGATCCTGCAGATAAGCCTTGGTTACTTTTACGGTTACGGTATCATGGGTCTTGCCGTCTGCTGTGGTCGTCGTGCCGGTGGCGGTCACCTGTCCGGTGAAATTCTCGCCGTTGTTACCGTCACGCATCTGGATCAGTCCTGCCAGATCACCGCCCATGGATGCATTGTACAGGTTGAACTTCTGCCCGTCCGCCCAGTAGACTTCATAGAGACCGTCGATATCGGTCTGGTTTACTTTCTCGTAGGAGGTTCTTGCCACACATTCGAGACCGTTGTAATCACTGCCGTCTACCAGCATCTGGCCTCCGGCGATCTTGACCATGTATCTGTTGGCACCGGTCTCACGGTTCTCATTGTTGGCATCGATGATCGGTGTCTCTTTGACTTGCACGTCCACGATCTTGGATAACTCATCGATCAGCAGGGTTCTGCGGTCACGGAGCTCGTTTGCTTTCACTCCGGTCAGTTCGATGGTATTGATCTGTTTATTTAAAGTAGCGATCTCACCGGCGATGGAGTTGATCTCGTCCACCTTCAGCTTGATCTCCTGGTTGATATCTTTCTGCACTTTCTCCAGATTGCCTGCCATGCCGTTGAAGTACTCGGTCAGGGCTCCGGCATATCCTACGAACTGGGACTTGGCGGTAGCGCTGTTGGGATCTTTTAACAGAGCCTGCATACCGGTCACCATCAGCTGGTCGAAGATGGTCTTGAATCCGGTGCTCTTGCCGTCATCGTCAAAATAGGTCTCCAGCTGCTGCATGTAGTACTGCTTCATATCGTACTCACCTAACTGCGCGTTGTTATCCCAGAATCTTCCGTCATAGAACTCATCCCGGACACGCTCGATGGCTAACGTCTCTACACCGGCGCCGGCACAGCCGTAGGTCTGGAATACCCGCAGTGCATTGGACGCCTGCTGGGTTACCTGCTGTCTGCTGTAGCCTTCCGTCTGTACATTGGCGATATTGTTGGACGTGGTGTTCATGGCAGCATTGCTGGCCAGCAGTCCTGTATATGCAATATTTAATCCAAAAAATTGTGAGGGCATTCTATATCGCCTCCTATACTCCTAATGTGGAAATAATATGCTCCAGCATCTCGCTGATCACATTGATATATCGACTGGATGCGTTGTATGCATTCTGGAACTTGATCATATTGGACAGTTCCTCGTCCGTGGAGACACCGACCACCTGCTCTCTGGCACTCTGTGTCGCTTCCACGGTGTTGACCTGGTTCTCATAGATGCTCCGGAACACGTATCCGGAGTTTGCTACCTGGGATACAAGATCCGTATAATAATCTACAAAAGTAGTCTTTTTCTGTACGTTGGGATTCAGCGTATAGGATTCTTCGGTAAACGCTGCCTTCAGTGCATCCGCCGTTTTCTTATCTTCCGAACCGTCAGCCAGACGGAAGCCCAGCTTGGAAGGCTCCTGCAGTAATGTGGGATTCACCTGCAGATTGCCGATGGTGTAGAGGCTCTCAGGATTTCCCGCCTTTTCCTCGTTCATGACCCAGTAGTCCTTCTTGTCTTTCCCGGTCACCTTGCGATATCCGTCTGTCGTCACCTTGGTAAATAACTGGATCGGAGTACCATCATCCATGCGCATATAGCCGTCGGACTCCACCGCACAATACTTTACATTTGTAAGCTTTGTGCCGTCTGCCAGCTCCAGATCTCCGCTCCGTACCCCGGCTGCACCTGCCAGGATATCATTGATCTTCGTCACCACATTGTGGATCATCTGGTCAAATTCACCCTGTATGTTCATAACGACCGACTGGGATACGCTGTCGTATTTTCCCTCTGCCAGATCGGTATAATTCGCTCTGTGATCTCCTCTTGCCAGAAGCATTGCCTTCAGTCCGCCGATGTCAGTTCCCAGATCCGATGAGATCTCGATGGAGAGATCAAACACTTCCGCGCCGTCGATATTATAGACTCTGGTGCCGTCATCCCTTGTAGTATAAGAAGCATTCATGGGCCAGAACGGTGTTACGAAGCCGGTAGCTTCGTCCGTCTTCATGGCGATCTCATAGCAGGTTCCGTCCTTGACGAAATCCACACCCTCGATCTGTACGGATACACTGCCGTATCTGTCCTCGGAAAAGCTCATATTTGTCAGCTCTGCCAGTTCATCGAGGATCTGATTTCTCGCATCCCGCAGGTCATTGGCATGCTCAATACCGCCGCTCTCGATGGCACGGATCTGATCGTTTAAGGTTAGCAGCTGTTCTCCGTATTTATTGATCTTATCCACATTCTGTTTGATCTGTGTGTTCAGGTTATCCTGATAGGAGCTTAAGCCATTATATACCGCACTTGCTCTCTGCACGAATTCGGATGCTCTCTGTACGATCAGTCCCTGTGTTACGGAGCTGCTGGGATCCTTGGAAAGCTCCTGTACGGCAGTCCAAAAATCTGTCATGGTCGTCTGAAAAGCCTCGCCGTTTAATTCTCCCAGCTGGCTCTCCACCTCCTCGAGTACTTCCGTGGACACTTCATAGAACATACTGCGTCCGGATTCCTTGCGGTATGTTTTGTCCAGGAAATAATCTCTGACCTGTTTTACACGGGAATAAGTGACACCCAGACCTGTCTGCTTATTTGCAATCGACTTCGGGTCCGTAGATAACGTGACATACGCTCTGTTAGACTGCTGTACCTGTTGTCTGGTATAGCCGGTGGTGTCCACATTAGAAAGATTATGCGCTGTGGTATTCAGCGCATTCTGACTTGTCTGTAATCCGGACGAACCTATATATAAACTACCCATTAATGGCATGAACTCTCACCTCTGTATCAGGGGATCTGCGTGGATCCCCGGGATCTGCTCTTACTGCTTGGCATCGAAGCCATGATTCATAACGCCCATGGTATCACCCGCATTGTAAGCTCCACGATTGTAATTGGCTGTCTCGGGTGCCGCCTTCGCCGCCTGGAGGAGATTCATCTCGAACTCCACCATCTCCAGTGCACTGTTTAACAGTTCACTGTTCTGCTCATTGGCGCGCTTCAGGCCCCGGACTGCTGCCTGCAATCTGTCATGTGCATCTGCCAGCGCCTGCTGCTCCGCAGGGCGTGTGGATAACATGGTGATCAGATTGGACAGCTTTAAATCATTAACATCCCTGTTCAATACATCGGCTATGTCCGCAGTCACTCCCGCTCTCTGTTTGTCCAGATTGTGGATCCTGCTGACAAGCTCCTGCTCCTCGTCCGTGATCTTCTGTAATTCTGCAAGATTACCGCTTGCAATGATCGGTGTCTTGCGTTGTGATAACTGAAGCAGAGCCTCGTACTCCGTACTCTCTCTGTCCAGTACATCTATCAGGTTTTCCATTAAACTAGCCAAGGAACTACCTCATTTCTTCCTGTTTTTGAAGCAGCTTCTCCGCAAAGCTTGCATTGTCCACTCCATAAGTACCGTTTTGGATCCTTGCCTTAATGGGAGCCGTTAACTCTTCCCTGATATCAGGTGCGGCTGCCACTGCTGCCTTAGCGGTCTGGAAATCCTTTCCCTGGTTGCTGATCTGCAGTCTGTCCGTGTGTGCTGTCTTCTGTGTCTTCTGTGTTCTGCTTACCTTCTGAGACTGATACAGCTGCTGTACCTGTGTATACGCTTCAATACGCATATCGACTCCTCCTTCCCGAATGTCTTTGATGTTTCACAATAGATATCGGATGGATTTGCAATTACTTTAGAGTCTGCTGAAAAAAAAACGGTATCTGCACGTACCTATACCATCTGTACCACCCAAACATTGCTCTTCACCATGTAGTAGCCGATGATGACCTTGATCATTTCTGTCCCCTGTACCAGGAAATAGATGCTTACGATCCCCAGCCCGGTAAAGTGCGCCAGCAGATAAGCCGCAGGTACCACGATCACCCAGGTAAATACGGAATCAAACAAAAACGTTACCACCGTCTTACCGCCGGAGCGCAGGGTAAAATAGGACGCATGGCTGAATGCACAGAACGGCATGATGATCGCGGAGACTGCGATGAACTGCGTAGCCAGTCCCTTGATCTCATCCGAAGTATTATAAATACCGGGAAAAAATCCTCCTACCACGAACATCAATGCTGCCATGATCACACAGCAGAAGACACTGAATACGATCATCTTATTGTCTGCATCCTTCGCCTCTTCCAGCTTGCCGGCGCCCAGATACTGTCCTACCACAATGCTGATACAGGAGCCTAACTGCAAATATACAATATTGAACAGATTCGTAATGGTGGATGCGATATTCAGTCCTGCCACTACATCCAGTCCTCTGACGGAATAACACTGGGTCACGGTGGTCATACCTGCTGCCCACATTACTTCATTCATCATCAGGGGGAAGCCCTTGACGAGAATTGCTTTTAGTTCCGCAAAAGGAATGCCGAAGCCGGTGTAGGCTCCTTCCAGATAGCGGTTCTTCGCTCTGTGCATGTGTGCCCAGGTGATCACGATCAATGCCTCAATGTAACGGGCGATCACCGTCGCCAGTGCCGCACCCGCTACCCCCATCTTGGGAAAAGGTCCGATGCCGAAGATCATCAGATAATCTAACAACGCGTTGGTTCCCACCGCCACGAAGCTGGCTAACATGGGAATAAAAGTCTGCCCGGTCTCTTTGATATTCGTAGCATAGGACTGGTTCACCGCAAACGGGATCAGACCTACCATCATGATCGCCAGATATTCCTGACCGTATTTGAGTGCCACATCCGTAGCTCCGTTTCCCACCGTATCCGTCAGATACAGGGAGATCAGCGCGGAACCTTTGGTCAGAAACAGTAATATCGCTCCTCCGGTCACAAACAGGGTCGCATATAATTTAAAACGGAACGAATACATATGCCCCTTATGATTGCCCTTGCCAAAATACTGGGCACCGAAGATGCTGGCTGCGGATACGGCTCCGAAGATCGCCAGGTTGTATACAAAGATCAGCTGGTTCACGATAGCGACACCGGACATCTGCTCCGTACCCAGCTGTCCTACCATAATATTATCTAAAAAGCTTACCAGATTGGTAATAGCATTCTGCAGGATCATGGGAATTGCAAGCAGCAGATACCTGCGATAGAAATCCCCGTTTCCGATATATTTTTTCTTGAATTTAGTTAACATGTTGTTCTCCATTCCGCAGACGATTCCTTTCGTCGGAGGAATCGCGAATCAAATTTCAAATTTGATTCTGCGATAAGGGCTACTTTGTGACGCCTGCGGCACAAATAGCCGTGTGAAAAATAAGCTATCATGCTTATTTTTCACACTATCCCTCAATTCTTTTACTGTCTGTGCTTTGCGGTCACGAGTCTTCCACACTCTGCAGCCGCCTGTCTTATGTTCTTATGTTTCTTCCTGCGGCATGGTACTGTGTACTTTTTTCCTTACAAAATAGAAGCACACTGCCTGCAGCAATATCGTCGCGGTCCAGGATGCCGGATAAGACAAAAACAGTACCATCAATGACCGGTGCATCGGGAATACCCCATAGATCCAGAAGATCCTCGTACCTACCGTCCCGATGATAGATAAGATCATGGGAACCGCCGAATGCCCCATTCCACGCAGGGCTCCCGGGATCAGATCCATGATTCCGCATAAAAAATACGTCAGTGTCGTATACAATAAGATTTCCGTACCACAGGCGATCACATCCGCCTCCGTAGTATAGATATGAAGCAGCTGGGGGCCAAAGAGATTGGCGCCGCCACCCAGCGTCACCGCCACGATCACCGACAGGATCATGCAGTCGGCAAGCACCCGGTCCATACGCTTTTTCTTCCCGGCTCCGTAGTTCTGGCTGGTGAAGCTCATGCACGCCTGCGTGATGGAATTGACCGATACGAACAGGAATCCGAAGATGTTGTTCGCCGCCGTGTATCCCGCCATGGCAATGGATCCGAAGGAATTCACCGAAGACTGCAGCAATACGTTGGAAAAATTGATCACCACGCTCTGAATTCCTGCAGGCACTCCCACCTGGAAGATCTGCACCAGATACTCCCATTTGATTCCCAGCTTTGTGATCTGCAGACGATAGCAACTGTCCGTGCCAAGCAGACATTCCAGTACCAACACACAGGAGATGATCTGCGAGAACACCGTAGCGATGGCCACACCTGCCACTCCCATGGAAAAGACAATGACCAGGAACAGATTCAGTGCTGCGTTAACAGCTCCTGAAATGATCAGGAACAGAAGCGGTCTCTTTGTATCGCCCACCGCACGCAGAATGGCAGCTCCGTAATTGTACAGCATAAAAAAGGGCATTCCGCAAAAATAGATTTTCATATATAAAGCTGCCTGGTCGATCACATCTGCCGGCGTATCCATCAGCTCCAGTGTCCCACGGGCACAGAACAGTCCCACGAATACCATGACGATGCCGCTGATCAGGGCAAAAGTCATCGCCGTATGTACCGTCTCGCTCATCTCCCGCTCTTTGCCTGCCGCATAGAATCTGGCAGACAATACGTTGGCTCCCAGCGAGACCCCGATGAACAGATTCACAAACATATTGATCAATGCCGTGGTGGATCCCACCGCCGCCAGCGCCTGACTTCCGGTGAATCTCCCGACCACAATAATATCCACTGCATTAAACAGCAGTTGTAAAATACTCGACACCATCAGCGGCAAGGCAAAGGATATTAATTTATCCATGATCGTGCCATTGCACATATCTATCTCATATTTATTTTTCTTCTGTACTGCTTCCATTTCAGATACCTTTCCCACCATTTCCGGACAAGCCTATGAATTATGATTCTATCACATATTTTACTATATTTCCATTCCCCTTTTTTGCTAAAATTATGGTATACTATATTTTGATGCCAGGGTCAAAAGGTCTAAGCCCACATGAGCTTGCTCATAAGTGGGTGAAAGACCTTAGGACCCGCCCCGATATGAGCATAAAAGTGGGATGATAATCCCACGATATGCGAATAGAGGGTAGGGTGCTATGTGCCAGTGGCACATGTTTAGCACGGACCGAAGCGGAGCGGAGACGTGAGAGTGCGTAGCACGGAACAATCCGTAGGCATCAGCGTCGGGGGCTTTTGACCCCGACATCATATTTTGGATGTTTTTGGTATTTACAAAAGTGAACAGAACACACTATGAAAGGAACCATTCCCTATGAAATATGACATCATTATTATCGGTGCCGGCCCCGGCGGTATCTTCTCCGCTTACGAGCTGGTACAACAGAATCCCGATCTGAAGATCGCCGTCTTCGAAGCCGGTCATCCCCTGGAGAAGCGTCACTGCCCCATCGACGGAGATAAGATCAAGAACTGCATCAACTGCAAGAGCTGTTCTATTATGAGCGGTTTCGGCGGTGCAGGTGCTTTTTCCGACGGAAAATACAACATCACCAACGCTTTCGGCGGTACGTTGTATGAATACATCGGCAAAAATCAGGCCATCGATCTCATGAAATACGTGGATGACATCAATATGAAATTCGGTGGAGAGGGCACCAAGCTGTATTCCACCGCAGGTACCTCATTTAAGAAGCTCTGCATGCAGAACAAGCTGACTCTGTTAGATGCTTCCGTGCGTCACTTAGGTACCGATATCAATTTTATCGTGCTGGAGAACCTGTACGCGGAGCTCAAAGATAAAGTGACCTTCTATTTCGATACTCCGGTAAAAACCGTGGAAGCACTGGATCCGGGGTATCGTATCAGCTGTGAGGACGCCTCCTACGAGTGTGATCAATGCATCATCTCCGTAGGCCGCAGCGGCAGCAAATGGATGGAACGCATCTGTAAGGATCTGGATATCAACACCAAGTCCAACCGTGTGGATATCGGTGTCCGCGTGGAGCTTCCCGCTGTCATCTTCTCTCATCTGACCGATGAGCTGTATGAGAGCAAGATCGTATACCGAACCGAGAAATTCGAAGATGCCGTGCGTACCTTCTGTATGAACCCCCACGGTATCGTAGTAAATGAGAATACCAACGGCATCGTCACCGTCAACGGCCACAGCTACGAAGGTGCCGACAAACAGACCGAGAATACCAACTTTGCACTGTTAGTCGCCAAGCATTTCTCCGAACCCTTCAAGGACAGTAACGGCTACGGCGAAAGCATCGCCCGTCTCTCCAATATGCTGGGCGGCGGTGTCATCGTACAGCGTTTCGGTGATCTGGTAAGAGGACGCCGCAGTAATGCAAAGCGTATTGCCGAGGGCATGGTGGAGCCTACCCTGGCTGCAACCCCCGGTGACTTAAGCCTGGTACTGCCCAAGCGTATCTTAGACGGCATCATTGAAATGATCTACGCTTTGGACAAGATCGCACCCGGTACTGCCAATGACGACACCTTACTCTACGGTGTGGAGGTGAAGTTCTACAACATGGAAGTGGAACTGGACGAGCACCTGGAAAGCTGTCATAAGGGATTATATATCATCGGTGACGGCAGCGGCGTGACCCATTCCCTGTCCCATGCATCTGCCAGCGGCGTCTATGTAGCCAGACAGATCGTCAAAGGCAATGAATAAGGAAAGATGAAACACTAAAAACTAAAAAAGAAGGTATATTCTATGGCACAGACAGTTAAGATCATCTCTGACAGCACCTGCGATCTGTCAAAAGATTTATTGGAAAAATATGACATTACCATCCTGCCCCTGCACATCCTGTTAGGGGAGACAGAGTATCGTGATGGTATAGACATTACCCCGGAAGAGATCTTCCGCTGGTCTGATGAAAATAAGACCACACCGAAGACCTCTGCGCCTTCCATGACCGAGGCCATGGAAGTGATGAAGCCCTTCCTGGAGGAAGGCCGTGAGATCATCTGTTTCTCTATTTCCGACAGCATGTCCACCTCCGGCAACGTCATGCGGCTGGCCGCGGAAGATCTGGAGGCTTCGGATAGAGTAACCGTGATCAATTCCGCCAACCTGTCTACCGGTATCGGACTGCAGGTAATACAGGCTGCCATTTTATCCGCAGAAGGGAAAACCAGAGCCCAGATCACTGCTGCCATCGAAGAGATCCGCCCCAGAGTCCGCGCCAGCTTCGTCGTAGATACCCTGACCTATCTCTATCGAGGTGGCAGATGCAATGCCGTAGCTGCTCTAGCCGGTGGTATGTTAAAGCTTCACCCCAGGATCGTAGTCGAAGACGGTGCCATGGATGCCTCCAAAAAATACCGTGGTAAGCTGGCTTCTGTCATCCTATCCTATACAAAAGATATGGAAGAAGCCCTGAAAAATGCGGTTCCCGACAGAGTCTTCATCACCCACTCCGGCTGTGACCGGGAGATCGTGGAATCCGTTCGTTCTTATCTGGAGAGCCTCGGCATTTTCAATGAAATACTCGAGACCAGAGCCGGCGGTGTCGTATCCAGCCACTGTGGCCCCGGTACACTGGGCGTATTATTTATCGAGAAATGACATTGATAGAGTAAATAAATCAGAAAGAGGTTTTTTATGATCCGTTTTATATTCGTTGTATTATTTGTTGTATTATTCCTGATCCTGTCCACTCCGCTTATGCTGGTGGAATGGATCATTGGCAAGTTCAATCCGGGACGGAAGGACCGAAGCTCTCTGGCCATTGTCAACTGGGCATTCCGTCAGGTGATCCGCCTGGCGGGCACCAAAGTGATCGCCATCGGTGAAGAAAATATTCCCACCGATACTGCTGTACTGTACGTGGGCAATCACCGCAGCTTTTTCGATGTGGTCCTGACCTACGTCCGCGTGCCCAGACCTACCGGCTACGTTGCCAAAAAAGAAATGCTGAAATGGCCCCTGTTGAATATCTGGATGAAGGATCTGCACTGTCTCTTCCTGGACCGCCAGGATATCAAGGCCGGACTTAAGACGATCCTGCAGGCCATCGAAAAAGCCAAAAACGGCATTTCCATCTGTATCTTCCCGGAGGGCACTCGGAATAAGACAAAAGATACCTTCCTCCCCTTCCATGAAGGCAGCTTTAAGATTGCAGAGAAAGCAGGCGTTCCCATCATTCCCATGACGATCGTGAACTCTGCTGCGATATTCGAAGACCATTTTCCGAAAATAAAAAAGGCCACCGTAGTCATTGAATACGGTAAACCTATTTATATGAAGGATCTGGATAAGGAAACCCGTAAGAGCATGGGTACCTATGTACAGAATATTATCTCCGAGACCTATTTTAAAAACAAAGAACTCATTTAATCTGTTCGTGTTTCCCACCGAGGGAGACCTGCTGGGCGATCAAAAGAAGATAATCCGCAGTGTCTCCCTCTTCGGGATAATAACATACCGAATCTTTATTTCTTCCCATCAGATAATGTAAAAAATCTTCCAGAATCTCCGTGTACTGATAACTGTATAAGATGTAGTTGGCACAGGACAGTTCCTCCGCCCTCTTCAGCAGATCTTCCGTGCCGTTATTAACCGAAGTCACCGCATCGATCATCTTATCCGATCTTTTCGCCAGTTCCTCCCCCCGGTTACGGATATCCTCCATAAACACGGTACACAGATCCACATCCACCGCTTGTCTGGTCGCCAGATATGTCATAGCGCCATAGAGATAGTCCGTCTCTTCGAGGTAGCTGGTATTATCTTCAAAGAAATCCTTATATTCCAGTATCTGCGTCCGGTAGGAATATAATCCCGCCGCCCGGTACAACTCCGTCAGCGCCATGAATTTCTGTGCATCTCTTCCGGAAGTCGCTGTAAGCTTCGTATATATGGCGGAAGCATGCTGTAAGCACTGTGTGGCGTACTGCACGTCGTATTTTTGATACAAATAGCCAAACTTCGCCAGTGCCGCCACATAGGTCATATTCTCCGGCTCCGGCTGCCCGGTGTCATTGGTCGTCTTCTCCAGCCACCCGGCGATATCCTCCAGAAGATCCGGAATCTCATTGGCATTATCATCGGCGAAAGTCTCCGGATACCATTCGCAGGCAGTCAGAACCGTCAGGATCTCTTCCTCGGTAATCCTCCGGTTCTCACAAGCCTCATGCAGCTTCGCACATAAGGAACGAAACAGTTCCCCATAATGATCCTGCTGCACTGTAAAAGCAAATGACTGTCCTACCCTGTCACATTCCAGATAAAATGTACCGTTCTGTGTAACTTCGGTGAAATCCACCCTGCCGATATATAAATGCAGATCTTCGTTATAATCGGAGTTTTCTACCTTACCATGGTATACCGTCTCCCCGGTCTCTTTATCGATCACGCGAAAATTTTCCACCGGCTCACGGCTTTTTACCACTGCCAGTTTTTCTCTGCCTGATGCATAACCCTGCTGGTCCACCAGCACATTGGGTGTCAGTACAGGCAATGTATAGTTGATGACCGGTGTGCTCTCCATGCCGGTGAGACTGCTGATGCTGCTATAACTGACATGTCCCGTCTCCACAGTAGTCCTGCCACAGGCCATCATTCCTATGCTGCTAAATAGTAATAGCAGGGAGAGGATCCCTGCATTTTTCCTGCTGTATCTCAAACGCTTCCTCCGCCCATTCTCTTTGGAGATTATGGTACACTTTTTTCCCATCTATAATAGTATAACGGGTTCGTATAAAAATTTCCATAGGGAATCCTGCCTCCTACGATATATCAGTGGAACAATGTCTCCCCGTTTACCGGTTCCCCGTTATGGGTCAGGGCAAAATATACATTGCTTCCCTCGGCACTGTAATATTTGGTAGGCGCTGCTACTTTGCCTATGGTCTCCCCGGGATTTACATAGGAATCCTCCTGCACAGCGATCTCTGCAAGCTGTCCGTAGGTGGCCTCATAGCCATCGCCCAGATCCAGTGTTACTGCCTTGCCGATCTCTTCATTTTCGAAAATCGAAGTCACTTTACCCTGTGCACAGGCGGTCACTGCCTCGCCCTCCTCCGCGGAGAAAATTGTGGCAGGATTGTATTTGTACTGATCCAGTGTTGCAAAATAGGTGCTCTGATCCATAGAATAATGCATCAGAATATCACTCTGTACCGGCTGCTGTAACCCATCGCTTTCCGCGAAATGCAATGTCTTCTCCACGGTACCTTCGGACAGGGGAGTTGCTGCCTCGGCTTCTTCAAGCAAGGTCTCCTGATCCGTCAGTCCCGGGATCTCCACATGCCCGGAGCCAACCTCCTGTGGCATATAGTCCAGATCATCCTCCGTAACGGGCGCCCCGGCGATCTCCTTCCCAGCCGTGTTATTCGCGGTCAATCCCGGAATGTTCTCATCCTCTTTTAACAGATGCTCATCGTTGTTCTCCGTGATCTCCTGCAATTTATCATCCGCATTGTTTTCAAGCGCAGTGAAGTCCAAGGTATAACCATCATCCTCGGACTCCACATTCTGCCCCTTCATATAGACCCCTGTCATGGTCAATGCTGCCAGTACAAAGGCTGAAGAGGCTAACATTATTATACGTTCTTTGTGAATATTGCTCTTTCTGTTTCTACTCATATTCTATCCGCATCCTTCCTGTTCCCTGAATCTGCTGCCTGCTGTTGCATCACTCAAACCACTTTCCCTGGTTTATCCTATAGTCTTGCCTGATTCATGGGTTTTATTCAGAATGCGGTATTATGTTTTTGTTTATGCTTTTGCGGCATATGCTGCCATATCTACGTGCTGCACAGTGCCTATATTTCCGTTTTCATATAAGAAAATACCGGTCTTGCGGATCACAGCATTCGTTGCATTTGCATTCATGGTGCCGTCCTGCGCTTTTCTGTCTCCCTGCATGGTAAAATCTGTGGAAACATTCTCAAGGCAGATTGCTCCGACACCTTGATCGGAAAGCTTGTACAGTACGTCGTTGCCGTTTTCATCTTTGCACCAGATTTTTAATTTTGACCAGATGGAATCGTTCTCATCGATCCATCCGTTGCCGTCCTCATCGTACCGTGCCAGGTCTGCAAAGCCGTCACCGTTTTTCGTTCCGAACAGCTCGCTGCCGTCATTGATGACACCGTCACCGTTTTTATCCAGTGCCAGATAGCCGCTGCCCTTTAACATGGAGATCTCTTCTTCCTCACCGTCGGCATCCAGATCAAAATAAAAGGTCTGATCCGACAGTTCGGTCACATCGGTATTCAGATTGATCACCAATGGATCGTATAGGGCAAACTGCGCCACATTCAGTTCCTCTCTGTAGTATTCCTCACATCTGCGGCTCATATTTACATTGACATTAAAATTGATCTCTCTGCCATCCTTCGTCCTCACGGTTCCCACGGTGGAGAAGCAGGTATCTTCCTGCTCCACACTATAGGTCTCACCCACGTAGTTCAATACTTTCATGCGGGCTGCAACCGGATAGAAGGTATCCGACGCAGGTGCTGCCGTTCCCTGAGTGCTGCCGGAATTCGTCCGGGCGTTATCAACGCTATTGCCCGTATTCCACCCGTTTTCCTGCATCCAGTCACGCAACGTGCTGTTCCTGGAGGGGAACAATAAATCAAAAATATAGCGTACCGTATATTCCCGGATGGTGGACAGTGTCTGTTCACTGGCACTGCTTCGCATATCCCATCTGGCAGAAGATACCAGAAAACGGCTCTGCCAGTCTTTTGCGGTCATTGTCGTGTTCTCTGCAGGCTTCTCCTGTTCTCCGGTATTCTGTGCCGTATCCTCCTCTTGCGGTGTCTTCTGCTCCTTGGTGGATACATCTGTCAGAGCTGCCTGATAATCCGTTATCTCAAATCGTCTGACGCTGGTCTTAGAAGCATGATAGCTTCTGGCGGAATCCATTCCTATACTTGCGGAATCAATTCTCAAATCTGTAATTTTCTCCTTTCCCCGACCTCACCATGTACAGGGCGCGCTTCCTGTAAAGCTTAACAGTTCACGACCACATGCGATATTGCACGGCTGAACTGTTAAGTCAAAAAAATGGTAACAGAACAGAATATTCTAATATGATTCTGTCCGATTACCATCCGTGGTGACATTATCCTGTTATAAAATTAAATAGCAGGGAAGTGACTGGCCTTGTCACCTCTCTGCTACTTATATCGTCCGTATCGGGCGTTTTGTTTAGTCCGAATTTATTGTTGTGTGGGTGCAGCAGGTGCACCGGGTGCGGGAGGCACCGGTTTTCCGGCTGCTTTCAGCTTCGCTGCGATCATACCGGCTACCATCTCTCTGGTAACCACGATGTTTCCGCCAAAAGGATTGATCACGAACCCCAGTGCCGGGCTGATATTACCCTGCGCATCCTTACGAAGCAGCATTCCCGCATAATCGTCAAAACTCATGGCGAAGGTCTGCTGATTTTCTTCGTCCTTCCACTTTTTTAACTCTATCCAGTCCGTGAAAGCCATGAAGAACTTCCGTCCGTCCTCTGTGGACAGCATAGGAAACTGTACCTTGGAATCTCTGGCAATCTTCACCTGCCCCTTCTCATCGGGTTGAGGTACCGGATCGATCACGACCGGTGACAAAAATTTTGCCTTCTGCAGCTCGTCTAAGAACAGCTGTCTGTGTTCCGGAGTGTCCTTTGCTTTTAATAATTCAATGGATCCCACCATCATGGGGTTGGATACTGGTTTGTTAAATTCCATATTTTTGCTCCTTACTTCTCGTTGTAACTATTCAGTTACACCCGGTTATAGTTAATTAAGCAGCCCTTTAAGATGATCTGGCGTTCTTCATCGGTCAGTTCACCTAACTTCAGGGAGAATTCCTTCATGCCCTCTCCGGGTGTTACCACATAGGCTTTGATCTCTTCTGCCTTGTCTTCCACAGCTTTCCTGATGTCGGGAACGAACAGATAATCCAGATTCTTAAACGGCAGATCCCCGGGCTGGATCAGGAAAGGAAGCATACCCCAGTTGATCAGGTTGGAACGATAACGCTTGGTAGCATACTCGTTGGCGATGTTCGCCCAGCCGCCCAGTACCTTCTGACAGGAAGCAGCCTGCTCACGGGCAGAACCGTCTCCGGGCTTCACTGCGAAGATTGTGGAACCGAATCCGGTGTTCTCACGGCCAGCCTCTGGATACTGCTTCTTCACTTCTCCCATGACATCCTTCAGTACCGGAACTGCCTGGCAGGGATGTCCGCCGTTCATACGCTCTTTCTCTGCCTTCTGGATCTCTTTGGCACGTCCTACATACTGGGGATCCTTACGGCTTAAGGTGAACTCTGCCAGTCCCAGAGGATTGGAACGGTAGGAAGATGTCTCACCGGAAGGGATCAGCTCATCGGTGGTGGTTACGGGATCGTGGATCTCGGATACTACCTGTAGTACCAGGTTATCAGGCAAAGCACCCATAGCGGGCCAGTCCTTAATATTGGGACCAAACTGGATCTCTACGCTCTCGTCTGCCACACCGTGGGAATCGAATACACGGTTCTTGTAAATATTGCTGTCGAAATGATATTTGTATTTTCCAAAGTCGCCATCGAACTCCGTTGCGGGAGTCAGCACGCCCTTGTTGGCTGCGGTAGCTGCGATAGATCTTGCATCCATCAGAGCTACGGAAGCGATCTGACCATTCTGCAGCTTGGAGCCTTCACGGTTCGGGAAGTTTCTGGTAGAATGGCGGATACTGAATGCGTTATTGGCAGGGGTATCTCCGGCACCGAAGCAGGGACCGCAGAATGCTGTCTTCATGACTGCACCGGTCTCTAGGATGGTCGCTGCACAGCCGTTACGGATCAGTTCCATGTATACGGGCATGGATGCGGGATATACGCTTAAGGTAAATTCATCCGCACCGATGTATCTGCCCTTCAGGATATCCGCTGCCGCACAGATATTCTCGAATCCACCGCCGGCACAACCTGCGATGATACCCTGATCTACGATAAATTTTCCATTTTTAACTTTATTCTTCAGAGTGAAGTCCACTGCTCCGTCTAAGCTTACCTTCGCACGCTTCTCGGTCTCATCCAGAATATCCATGAGGTTCGCATTCAATTCCTCGATGGTGTAGGTATTGCTGGGATGGAACGGCATGGCGATCATGGGACGGATCTTGTCCAGATCTACCTCGATCAATCCATCATAATAAGTTACCTGACCGGGATTCAGTTCCTTGTAATCTTCGGTACGTCCGTGGATCTCATAGAACTCACGGATCTGGTCGTCGGTCTTCCAGATAGAGGACAGACAGGTGGTCTCTGTGGTCATGACATCAATGCCGATACGGAAATCAGCGCTTAAGGAAGCCACACCGGGACCTACGAACTCCATTACTTTATTCTTCACATAACCGTTCTTGAATACAGCACCGATAATGGCCAGTGCCACGTCCTGAGGACCTACTCCCTTTACGGGAGCACCCTTTAAGTATACGGCTACCACGCCGGGCATATTGATATCATAAGTCTGATTCAGCAGCTGCTTCACCAGCTCGGGACCGCCCTCGCCCATAGCCATGGTACCCAGAGCACCGTAACGGGTATGAGAATCGGAACCCAGGATCATCCTGCCGCCGCCGGCTAACATCTCTCTGGCAAACTGGTGGATAACAGCCTGATGAGGGGGTACATAGACTCCGCCGTACTTTTTCGCACAGGTCAGGCCAAACATGTGGTCATCCTCGTTGATGGTGCCGCCTACGGCACACAGAGAGTTATGACAGTTGGTCAGCACATAGGGCATAGGGAATTTCTGCAGTCCGGATGCTCTCGCGGTCTGAATGATACCTACAAATGTAATGTCATGGCTGGTCAGCTTATCAAAACGGATCTTCAGCTTGTCCATATTGCCGGAAGTATTATGCTCCCGCAAAATACCGTAAGCCATCGTGTTTTTCGCTGCTTCTTCCTTAGAGATCGTAATGCCGGTCTTTGCCTGTATCTCTCTTGCTGCTTCCGGAGTATCTGCTACAATGTCTGTACCATTTACCAGATAAGCGCCACCCTGTGTTAACTGAATCATGCTCGTCCTCCTGTTCGCGTCCGAATTTACGTCTGCAATCTCTGCATCCTTTCAGACTGTACTTTTCTTATTATAAAGGTTTGCTCTCTTTGATGCAACCTGCATATTTATTCTTTAATAAGGTATCTGCCACCATAAACCACATCAATAAAAATGCTGCCACACACACAGACAGATACAATTTAATCTGCACTGACTGGAAATGTCCGCGATACGTGATTCCGGACAGCGGTGCGATATCCGGCAGCTGTTCACCGTTTAAATAAGCTCTGCCGTATTCCGCCTGGGGCTTTTCACCCTCCGGAGTTACCAGCAGAATGACTCCGGCAGCATTATCCCTCACCGCCACCTTCATCTGATAGGTTTTACCTGCGGTCAGCTTCCAGTCTGTCAGCTGCATTTCAAATACTGTATCTTCATAAGTCTCTATGGGAGTTATCTCCTCCCCACAGAGGGTCTCTCCGTCATATACTCCGATCACCAGGTCTCCGTCCGTGGACCCATTCGGTTTCACACAGAACGTAAATCCCTTTACATTATTCACTACAGGAGTAAATTCAAATTCCAGTGTATCTCCCTGTGCCAGGGGAAACTCTTCATTATCTCCTCCGTTGATATCCATCCTGTCTTCCATGGCAAGTCTGGACGCTCCCAGTCCCACTGCCAGGCAACATATAAGCACTGCGACTCTTTTCACCAGGTCAGCCACAGCGATCTTCGCCTTACCTTCAATGCTTTCTTCACTGCTTTTATCCAGGCAGCCGCAGACGAACAACATAAACCCAAGCAACGATGCCCCATAGACTCTGTAAGTAAACAGATGGTGATAGCTGGTATGTGTATTCATAATAAAATACCATGCCGGAGAGGTTAAAGTCACTGCAGCAAATATCAGTTGTTCTGTTTTTATCCGGAAGCCTCCCCGCAGGAATTTGCAGATGAGCACTACGATCCATGCGAGTAATATCAGAATAAACAGAGGAAACAGATAATGTCTGAAATTGTTATACAGTGTATCGATCCTGCAATAGGTCTGGTGCAGCAGTCTGTTCTCATCGGGCATTCCACTGAACAGATGATTGAAGACCGCGCCGATACCGTTGTCCAGGATCGAAGGACCACATACAACCGTCTCTACGACCCATTTTACGCCAAAGAATCCACCCCAGCCGATCACATAGGAAATACCGCCGCCAAATAACAGTGCGATCCGCTCTTTCAGATTCATCTTCTGTCCTGCCGCCACTAACAGCCAGCAGAACGGGAATGCGAAGCTAAGTAACGGATAGGTCAGGAAATCAAAATAGCAGGTCACAATTCCCAGAAACAAAAACAGATAATATCTTCTGTTTTTCTCCAGGATCCAGTCCGTCTTCAGCAGAACAAACAAACTTCCCAGCATAGCAACATAAAATACCGGCGAATTCTGCAGTGACATGGCAGTGGCTGCCGGTGTCAGGAACGCACAGGAGCAGAAAAATGCCAGTAGATACCTTTTCTGTCCCGTCGCCTTATAGATGGCATAGCCTACACATCCCATGACAAACAGCTGGGCAAAGCTGTTGACCAACAGATAGTCCCAGTAGTCCATAAAATAGAAGATGGGACGCAAAATAGTAACATAACCGTGCCAGTATCTTCCGTAATCATTCATATCCGCCGCACGTTTGATGGCGGATTCCTCTCCTTCATTATAGCAATTGTTCAGGATCGTCCGGTCTGTGGCATCATCCAGGGTTCCGATCTCATAGGAAGTGAAGAATGGAATGTACTGGGTATAGCGGTTATTGACCAGGGGTGCCCAACCCATCTGCCCGCTGTACTCAAACGTAGAATCCTTCGATTCCTGATTGACCGGAATATGATAGGCAAAAGTCAGGAGCAGGATCCCAACCACTCCCGCTGCGATCAAAATTCCAATATATTTTACAAAAAAACCAATCCAAATTCCGAACAGTGACTTCTGTTTGGAAACATCTTTTGCAGTGTTCAATTTCGTCTTCTCCCTCATCGTAGAATTCATTACTTTATCATTCCAAAGTATAGCATATTACTTTCCTGCCGACAAGTAAGCATCCTGCACCGGATCTGCTCCTGCGTTTTTTCCATCCGCAGTCGCAATCAGGCGTCTGAGTTCCTCCGCACCGCTGACGTAATTTTCCTCTATGATATCATTATGAATAACATGATCGCAGATCTTGCGGTTCCGCTTCTCCGCGTCGATGGACAAGATCCGCAGGGTTTTTTCCTCGGTGTCGTAATCGGAGTCAATAATATCCGCAATCAGTTTTTCCTTATCTCTTGCCACATAGATGATATGGGTGGGAAAAGAACGTTTCATGGCAATGGCACCACACATATCCACCGGGATCACGGCAAATCTTCCCTTATCTAACAGTTCCTGAATATCTTCCTTCCTCGTGCCGTACCGTACACCGGCATAAGCGGTCTTTTCAAAAAAGTTCATCTGGTCGAAAGCTTCTTCCGACACATACCGGTGTCCGTAACGTTCGGGCTCCGTGCAATAATTCACCGGGCGCACAAACAATTGCTCCGTGCTGATACTATCTGTCGTATTTCCGCCTTTGCTGCCACACAGTGCTTCCGTGATCTCCCGTTTGCCGGAACCGGAAGGGCCCACCAGTGCCAGTACCGCCGGCGCGGTGATCTTCTCCGGCTTCGAAGTAGAAGCTTTCATGATCTGCCGCACCAGTGACACGAATTCCGCCATGGTATTCACAGACAGGAGACCTGTCATTTTGGCATTCCATGGCTTCCGCATCAACACCGGATACTCTGCCTTGCTGTCCAAAATATTGTGAATGGCATCATCCAGTACAATGTCAAAATGGACTCGGTCCTTGGCGCTTCCCAAAATGATATTTTCCGGCGGGAATTCCGGGAACTGGGTCATGATCTGCTCCGCCCGAACTCCCATAAACCGCGGCGACACCGCCGTAATAAAAAAAACATCCGCAATCTGCATCAGCCGGCGGATCCCACGTTTCGTTTCCTCCGTAGGAATCTGCCGGCTGTACAGCTCGGGATCGTTATAGAATTCTTTGATCACTGAAGTCCGACCCTCATTGGCCCAGGAAGTGATCTCTTCCAAGCGGTAAGGTTCCGCCGGGTGATATTTTTCATTTGCCATACGAATGGCAATACTGTTAAACGGGGCGGTGACATCGTCCCAATCGATACCAATGCTAGGTCTGAGCATGCTGTGTTTCCTCACTTTTACGCTTTTACGTATACATTCCTGCTGTCATGTACAATCTGTATCTAGCATAGCATAAACCGCCACACAGCACAATCCATACCGGATCAGATATTCCTAACCCTTCATGGTCTCTTCCAGAATATGCAGACAATTCTGCATGGATGTTTCAAATTCTTCCGCATTGTTATTTTTAAACAAAATCAGATCGTCCTTCGCCTTAGGATCATCCAGATTCTTCGGGATAGAGAAATCGCAGGATGCAATATACTCATCCCAGTGTGCCAGCTTCCAGGTATCTCGGTCGGAATTTCTGGCGATCATACGCTCATGCACGATCTCAGGAGATGTTTCTACCCATACGACTACCAAGGTGGCATTTTTCTCTGCCAGTTTAGCTTTCAGGTTATGGATATAATCCATATCCCTGATCTCCTGTGTGAAGGGGGCATTGATCAGTACAATATCGTCATAGTCCAACGCCTCCATGGCCAGATCCACGACGCACTCATACTCGTAGTCACGGATATTTTTCTCAAAAAAATCACTACTTCTGTCATAAGGCTGTCCTGCTACTACAAATATCTGTTTTGACAAAGTGATCAAAGTATCCTTATCCAAATATACAACGTGCTGCAGTCTTTTTGCCAATGCTTTGGAAATGTATGTCTTTCCGCAGGCCGGCGGTGATGTTACCAGGATCAGTTTCTTAACCATAAAAATCTTCCTTTCCGCTCTGTATTGTTTATTATTACCCGTCCCCTTTTCATTAGATATATCGCGTTTTTTTGAGATTGTCAACTATTTATCAAACTTTTTAGTTGTTGACTTGTCAACATCCATGTGCTACACTTCATAAAGTTGCTGTATCAACATTTTACAGGAGGATTGTCCATGCAGGATCGTTTTGAAAGATTCGTTGTATCGATCACGGAATTGCACCGTTATCTGCAGAAATTAAAAGAACTGGAAATGGGGCAGTTAGACTTAAAAGCAGGTTACACTATGTGTCTGTATCACCTGGGAAAACATCCGGAGGGGCTGACCGCCACACAGCTGACAGAGCTTTGCAAGGAAGATAAAGCTGCCATTTCCCGGACATTAAGCCAGTTAAGTGCCAAAGGGCTGGTATCCTGTGAACTGCCGGAAAACAAGCGTTCCTACCGCACTTTATACTATCTGACCGAGGAAGGCAGCACAGTAGTCAAAAAAATCGGTTCCCGGATCTACTCTGCACTGGCTCACGGCGGAGACGGCATGACAGAGGAACAGCGGGTGAATCTCTACGATTCCCTGGAGAGGATCTCCCATAATCTGGAACAGTACCTTGCTGAGTTCCCTTCCGAGCATCCACCCAAAAAATGAACAGGAAGAAACATTCAGCTGCCAAACTATAATAAAAAGAATAGGAATATTATCATGGAAAAAATACGTTTTATCACAGACTCCGCATCTGATATGAACCACCCCAGAGAGGATGTCACTATCCTGCCGTTGCACATCCGCTTCGGCGACGACGAATATGCGGACGGAGTCACCATCAGTCACAGAGAATTCTACGAAAAGCTGATCGAATGTGACACTCTCCCCACCACCAGCCTGGTATCACCCGCTGTCTTTGAAGACGCTTATGAACAGGCTGTCGCCGCGGGGGAAACCGTCATCGTGATCACCATCTCCGGTAAATTGTCCGGCACCTGCCAGAGTGCCCGGATCGCTGCTGAAGATTATGAGGGTAAGGTATTCGTCGTAGACAGCATGAATGCCACCATAGGAGAACGCATTCTGGTAGAGTATGGTCTGCAATTAAAGGATCAGGGAAAGTCCGCAGAAGAAATTGTCAGCATTCTCGAAAAGGAGAAATCCAAGATCCACACCATGGGACTTCTGGACACTTTGGAATACTTGAAAAAAGGCGGACGAATCTCCTCTACCGTGGCATTCATCGGTGGTGCACTGGCCATCAAGCCTGTGGTCGCTGTCTCAGACGGCGAGATCATTATGCTCGGGAAAGCCCGCGGCTCCAAAAACGGCAGTAACTTCCTGATCCGTGAGATAGAAAAAGCTGACGGTGTAGATTTCTCCCGCCCCTTCTGTCTGGGTTATACCGGTCTGAGTGATGAGCTGTTACAAAAATACATTCACGACAGTGAACACCTGTGGAAGGATTACGCAAAAGAACTTCCCATCAGCACTCTGGGCGCCACCATCGGAACCCACGTAGGTCCCGGTGCTGTAGCGGTTGCCTTTTTTGAACACTAAACCTATTATAATTCTTTCCATTTACTCAAGAACAGCCGCAATCTTACGGATGTTACGATGCGGGCTGTCACACTGATCAAAAAAATCCCGAAGGCTTTCACAGTCTCCGGGATTTTTTTATTATTTGTCTTTTGCGTCTCTGATTAAGCAGCCTTTTTCGCTTTCTTTTCTTTCATCTGCTTAACGAAGGTCTGTGCACCTTCCACTACCAGGAAGATTGCCAGAACTGCCATTGCAGCTGCGAAGAACAGCTGGAACCAGTCACCCCATGCAGCAGTGCCGGCACCGATCGCCTTGCACTTGTTGATCACGGTGATCACCAGGCTGGTCAGGGTTGCAGCAAGCATGAATACCATAGGGAAAAAGAACATCTTGTTGTTCTTGCCAACTTCACCCAGCCATGCAGCTACTGCCATCAGAGCGATACCTGCGAGCAGCTGGTTCGCTGCACCAAACAGACCCCAGATCTGGCTTAAGGACAGACCGCCGAGGATACAACCGATCACTACCATGGATACTGTACCGAACAGAGGATGAGCCAGCACCTTACGTGCGCCCTTGGCATCCTTGTAAGTAGCTTCGCCCTCCTTCAGGAACAGCTCGGAGAACATGAAACGGCTCAGACGGGTACCGGTATCCAGACTGGTCAGTGCGAATACGGATACAGACAGCGTGAGCAGTGCGTAGATCGTACCGTATGCCTTGGAGGTCTCAGTACCGAACATGGATGCAATACCTGCAGCGAATGCAGCTGCGGGAGATCCGAACTCACCGTTTAAATACTTCTGATATACTGCGCCGACTGCTACCAGCGCAATGATACCCAAAGCAGACTCGATCAGCATGGAGCCGTAACCGATAGCCTTGGCATCCTTCTCGTTCGCTAACTGCTTGGATGAAGTACCTGTAGCGATCAGGCTGTGGAAACCGGAACATGCACCACAAGCTACAGTAATGAACAGCATAGGGAACAATGTCTGTCCTGCCTTGGGCTCCCAGCCATTAAACGCGGGGATATCGAATGCGACAGTACCGGTGAAAGCACCGGCAACGACACCAACGAATGCCAGACCGATCATAGCATACAGCAGGAAACTGGACAGGTAGTCACGGGGCTGTAACAGGATCCATACGGGAACCAGGGAAGCCACTGCGATGTAAACACCTACAAATACGATCCATGCGATACGGTTCATGGCAAATCCAACGTTCAGACCTAAAACAGTAATAGCTACGATACCGATGATACCACCGATGGTAGCGGGCAGAGTCTTAACGCCCATTCTGTTGGTCACATAACCATAAATAACAGCCAGAACGATGAACAGCAGAGAGATCATTGCGGTGGACTGATTACCGGTAGGATTGGTCACAAAACCGAAAGCGGTCTTGCCGGCATCATCCGCCAGGGTCAGGAAAGTACCTGCCACAATGTTAACGAAGGAAGCGATTACCAGGATCAGCACCAGAAGTGCAAAGATGATGAAAAGCTTCTTAGCTCTGGATCCCATGGAATCCTCAATGATCTCACCTACAGATTTACCGTCATGTCTGATAGATGCGAATAAAGATCCGAAGTCCTGCAGACCGCCGAAGAAAATACCACCGATGATACACCACAGGAATACGGGAACCCATCCGAAGATGGAAGCCTGAATCGGTCCGTTGATCGGGCCTGCTCCGGCGATAGATGAAAAATGATGACCCATAAGTACGGCAGGCTTAGCTGCAACGTAATCCACACCATCTTCCTTCTCAATTGCAGGAGTCTTCTTGGTAGGATCGATGCCCCACTGTTTTGCCAGCCAGGAGCCATAGAACACATAGCCGATAAACAACAGTACAATAGCGGCTACAACGATTAATAATGCTGTCATTTGTGTTTCTCCTTTTCTTAATACACAGATTTAATTTATCATTGCCTTTTTTACGAGCTTCTTCAGAATCTGTCCGTGGCGGTTGTGGACGATCCGACCCGAAGACAGCTCGGCGACAATCAGACGATAATTGCTCCAGCCATGGAATCCCCAGAGATAACTCTGGTAATGCCTGCACTTTTTCACCTGTGCGAGAACATCCTCCCCGGCATGAGCAGCCAGAATGATCAGGACGACATCACTGTTCCTGTGATGGGAAGACGGCTGCACATTTGCAGTTCCCCGCTCCCAGGCGATAGCATCCAGTTCCAGAAGACGATCTATAGATAAGGATTCTTCTGTGGCAAAATACACGGTCTCGTTGGTGTCAATATCTGCCACCTTGGCTTTCTTGATCAGAAAATACTGCTCATTATGGGATCCGAAGATCGCCTCTGCTGCGAATGGCGGTTCTACAGCTTCTGTTTTAATGTTGTAGTAAGTCTGATAAGATCGCAGGAGGCGCCCAAGCGCCTCCCCGGGAGTAAGTGTCTTTTGTAATTCCATTCTGATTTCCTTTTAAGCATGCGTAATCGATTACATTTACGTTCATGCTATTGATGACTTTAGCACGTCGAAGTGTCAAATGCAACGGATTTTTTAGCATTTCTTTACACTTTTTTTATAAATACATACTTTATCGTTATATGTTAGTCCTCTGACAGCTTTTTTCCAAGGTGCAAATTTAACCTATATACCATTACAAATTTAATCTCTTTATCTGGATAAACTTATTGACTTTTGTTGGGTAACCGGAAATCATTCTAAAAAAAGCAGCCGATTTTCATCAGCTGCCAATTTTTAGGAATGATTCTTCTCTTCCTTGATCTCCCAATGGATCAGGAATGTCAGTGCCGCACGAAGTCCGATGATACCGGCTACGGTAACGATCTCCTTCCAGTCTCTGACAATAACGGTCTTAAGGATCTCACTGCACAACTTGAATTCCAGCCCTACAGCAAGCCCCTGCGCCAGGGTGATCTTCATATCCGGCACCCGCCGCACATAATTATAAAACCCTTTCAGACCGGAGAGAATAATAACGATCACTCCGACAAATTCAAAGAACAGTATTGCCACCTGGACAATATTGTTCATCACGTTTTCCAGGAATTCAATGATAAGATCTATGTGGAACATGCACAGCCCCCCCGCTTTTCTTACACTTCTTTTTTCATTGTAGCGTATCCAAAAAGGGCGTGCAAGATGTATCTTTATCTTTTTATCAGCTATTTTTCTTCTGTTTTCAATAATTCCTGCATAGTATGCCAGCCAAGCACTGCGCATTTTACTCTGGCGGGCATGTGGGCGATATCCTGCAGAACAGAGGCCTCTTCCAGCTCGTCCTTCTCTTCGTCAGTGATACTTCCCTTGATCATTTTCAGGAACAGATCTGCCAGATGCAGGGCTTCTTCCTTACTCCTGCCGATGACCAGTTCCAGCATCATGTCCGCGGAAGCCTGGGAGATGGCACAGCCGTCTCCTTCAAAAGCTCCGTCCACGACTACACCGTCCTCCACCTTCAGTTCCAGGAAAATATCATCACCGCAGCTGGGATTGACACCCTCTAACACCAGGTTGGCATCCTCCAGCTTATGCTTATGATACGGATGCAGATTGTGCTCCGTCAAAATCTCATTATAAAACGTCTTATTCTCCATAGCCCATCTGCCTCCTTATCCCGGCAAGACTTTTTAAAAATGCCTGTATCTCTTCTTCCGTATTGTAGACGCCCAGGCTTACTCTGGTGGTGGACAATACTTTCAGATGCTGTAATAACGGCTGGGCGCAGTGATGTCCCGCCCGAACTGCGATGTGATCTGCATCTAAAACAGATGCCACATCATGAGGATGTACGCCCTCCAGCTTAAATGTCACGATGCCGTGATGATCCTCCGCCTTCTGAGAACCCAGAATGTGTACCGCAGGGATCTCCTTCATGCCATCTATCAAAAGCTTCGTCAGCTTTGCTTCTCTCTCTTCGATAAAATCAAAGCCGATCTTCTGCACATACCGGATCGCCTCCGCCAGCGCATAAGCTCCGGCGCCGTTTACCGTGCCTGCCTCGAACTTATGAGGCACCTCTGCCCATACAGCACCCGTACGGCTGACGGAATCGATCATTTCTCCACCGCATAAAAACGGGGGCATCTGCTCTAACAGCTCTCTCTTCGCATATAACACACCGATTCCCATGGGCGCGTACATTTTATGCCCGGAAAATGCCAGAAAATCCACATCCAGATCCTGTACATCCACTGCCATATGGGGCACGCTCTGGGCTCCGTCTGCCACGAAATAAGCGCCTGCCTCATGTGCCAGCTGAGCAAAACGCCTGATATCATTTTTGCAGCCCAACACATTGGATACCTGAGTCATGGCCACGATCTTCGTCCGGTCGCTCAGTGCCTCCTTAAAAGCTTCCTCGGTATATTTTCCGTCTTCGGTGCACTCCAGATACTTCACCACCGCTCCGGTCCTGGCTGCCGCCTGCTGCCAGGGCAGGAGATTGCTGTGGTGCTCCATAATGCTTACCAGGATCTCATCTCCCGGTTTCAGTACCAGGGAGCCGAAGCTGTACGCTACCAGGTTTAAGCCTTCCGTGGCATTGCGGACAAAGATGATCTCCGCGGCTTCTTTTGCGTTGATAAATCCACGGACCGTCTCTCTGGCCTCTTCGTATTTTTCGGTTGCCGCCTCTCCCAGCTCGTATAATCCTCGCAGAGGATTGGCATTATATTTTTCATAAAATTCCCGCTCTGCTTCCAGGACACAGGTCGGCTTCTGTGAAGTCGCCGCTGTATCCAGATAGATCACTTTCTGATTCTCCAGCAGAGGAAAATCCTTGCGGATCTCGTTGACTGAAATGCTCATACTTCCTCCTGTTATCTTACTCTTTACGCTTCCTCTTCTTCCACGGCTCTGCCCAGGAACTTTTGTACCTTTGCCTGTGTGGAAGCGTCAGGGATCTTGCGGCAGACCGCATCCACCTTCGCCATCGCCATCATCTCATAGATCTGCTCTTGGTTCATGCCGCGGCTCTCTAAGTAGAACAGCAGCTCATCATCCAGCTTACCGATGGTGGCGCCGTGATTGCCTTCCACATCTTCCTCCGCACAAAGGATCAGGGGAATGGTCTGGTTCACCACATCATTTGACAATAACAGTACGTCCTCTTTTTCATTGCCTACTGCACCCTTGGCACCCCATTTGAAGTCAATGGTGCCGCGGTATAGCTTGAAGGCATGATCTCTTAACACGCCGCCTGCCTGCATATTACTCTGGGTCTTTTTCCCCTCATGCAGTGCCACATAGTTCATATCCAGTCTGCCTTCGCCGTCTACAATATAAGCGGTATCGGCATTCATGCTGCTCTCTCTGCCCTGCAGAGTAGTCTTACATCCAAGGTAGGTATTCTTCCCTCCCAGGATCAGCTGGATAACTTCCAGAGAAGCCTTCTCCTCACATAAGGCCCCAATGTCATTCATAAAAGTAAAATCATTGCCCAGTCTCTGCACCTGGATCAGGCGGATCTTCGCTCCTTCTTCCAGATACAGTCTGGTGGATACCGCTGTCTGACCTGACGCCTCTCTGTCGGAAGCAAAGTCCTCGATCACGGTGATCTCACTGTTTTTACCTGCTTTTACAGCTACCGCTCCCGCCTGTAAGCTATTCTGTGCATAAGCATAATCAAGCAGTAACGGCTGCTCCTCTGTCACATCCGCGGGCACCTCATAATGTTTTGCTTTTACTCCCGCTCTAGCAAGCAGACCGTCCATATCTTCCCCCATGCCGGAGGCAATACCTGCAAAATCCGCATTCCAGGGCTTAGAGCCTTCGTTTTCAGTGGTCGTTATCTTCTCCGGCAGAGTGACTTTTGCCTCTCCTGCTGCGGGGATCTCTATTTTTTCCAACTGCGTCTCGTTCATACGAAGCCAGTTCCATGTCTTGGAGGGCAGTCGGTTGATGGTCATATTATATTCTTTTTCCATATTCTGTCCTCCCTTTACCCGATGCTGCCTTTCATCTCCAGGCGGATCAGGTTGTTCATCTCTACCGCATATTCCAACGGCAGCTCCTTCGATACATTGTCCGCGAAGCCGCTGACGATCATGGCTCTGGCGTCCTCTTCGGAGATACCGCGGGACATCAGATAGAACACTGCCTCGTCGCTGATCCTGCCGATCTTCGCCTCATGCCCGATATCGGCATCCTGGGTACGGATATCCATCGCAGGGATGGTATCGGAACGGGACTTGTCGTCCAGCATCAGGGACTGACAGGATACGGCGGATTTACTCTTTGCCGCACTGTTCTTCACTACCACGGAGCTTCGGAACGTACTGATCCCGCCATCCTTGGAGATGGACTTGGTATTGATGTAAGAGGTAGTCTCCGGTGCATTGTGAACCACTTTCGTACCGGTATCCAGATTCTGTCCGGCTCCGGCGAAAGTAATACCGGTAAATTCCGCTCTCGCCCCCTTACCGTTCAGCACGCTCATGGGGTACAGGTAGGACACGTGGGAGCCAAAGGAACCGGATACCCATTCAATGGTGCCACCCTCTTCCACCAGAGCCCGCTTGGTATTCAGATTGTACATGTTCTTGGACCAGTTCTCGATGGTGGAGTAACGCAGTTTTGCATTTTTCCCAACGAACAGCTCCACACAGCCGGCATGGAGGTTCGCCACGTTGTACTTCGGGGCGGAACAGCCTTCGATAAAATGCAGGTATGCACCCTCGTCCACAATGATCAGGGTATGTTCGAACTGTCCGGCTCCCGGTGCATTCAGTCGAAAATAAGACTGCAAAGGGATCGTCACGGACACTCCGGGGGGAACATATACGAAGGAACCGCCGGACCACACAGCACCGTGCAGCGCTGCGAATTTGTGGTCTCGGGGCGTTACCAGCTTCATGAAATGCTTCCGTACCATATCCGCATATTCCCCGTTCAGGGCACTCTCCATATCGGTATAGACTACACCCTGGGCTGCCACTTCTTCCCTGACATTGTGATATACCAGTTCGGAATCGTACTGCGCACCTACACCGGCGAGTGACTTTCGCTCCGCCTGTGGGATTCCCAGCTTCTCAAAAGTATCCTTGATATCCTCCGGTACCTCGGACCATTTGGCACTCATATGCGTATTGGGCTTCACATAGGTCACGATATCTTCCATGTTCAGACCCTCAATGGAGGGACCCCAGTCGGGGACTTCCATCTCATTATAGATCTGCAATGACTGCAGACGGAAATTCGCCATCCATGCGGGATCCTTCTTTTTCGCAGAGATCTCTTCCACGATGGCGGGCGTCAGTCCTTTCTGAATGCGATAGACGTCTTTTTCTTCGTTACGGATATCATAAATACTTCTGTTGACATCTTCCACATAAGTTTTTTCTCGTTCGCTCATTCGGATCGTCAACCTCCTTTATGCTTCCAGAAAACGTTCGAAACCATGCTCGTTGATCTCGTCTACCAGGGAAGCGTCGCCGGACGCCACGATCTTACCGTTCACCAGTACATGGGTCTTATCCACATGGAGAGACTCCAGGATTCTGGTGCTGTGGGTGATGATCAACAGCGCACCCTTTTTGTCCTTCTGGTACTCTTCCACACCCTTGGATACCGTACGCACCGCATCCACATCCAGTCCGGAATCGGTCTCATCCAAAATTGCCAGAGCGGGCTTTAACATAAGTAACTGTAAGATCTCCGCCTTTTTCTTCTCACCGCCGGAGAATCCCACATTCAGATCACGGTCACCGTAAGAAGGATCCATCTGCAATACCTCCATGGCCTGCTCCAGCTCCTTTTTGAATGTCCACAGTTTGATACGGGAACCACTTCTCTGTTCCACAGCATTCCGAATGAAATTCCGAAGCGATACTCCGGGTACCTCCAGGGGATTCTGGAAGGATAGGAAAATACCGTCCTTCGCTCTCTGGTCTGCGGTCTCCTCCAATAATTGTTTTCCTTTGAACAGGATCTCACCACCGGTCACCTCATAACGGGGACTTCCCATGATGGTGTAACCCAATGTGGATTTGCCCGCACCGTTGGGTCCCATGAGGACATGGGTCTCTCCGGGACGAACCTCTAAATCTATTCCATGAAGGATGGGCTTGTCCTCTACACTTACGGACAAGTTACGCACCTGTAATAATTGTTCTGACATATACTTCCTCCTATCTCTAGCGCTTGACTAGGAATTATTATATCATTATATACATGCATTTACAAATATGCAACATGTAATTCCTACAAAAGTACCGTACATTCTATCCATATCAGGGACAAAAGTTATAAAAGTGATCCATGGATATGGAGATCAAAAAAAAGATAAGCCACTGCAAGTATATCCTGCTATGCAGCGGCTTATCTTTTATTTTATGCTTCTTCTCTTAGAGGACCCTTGATATAGATCACCGCAGCCAGCTTACCGTCAATTGCCATATACAGGCGGGAGTATTCCTCAGACATCTGATCAAACAGTTCCTGTTAACCCTCCGGAGTCTGTGCCTGTTCATCTCTCTGCCGGAATTGGTCAGATAATTCTCAATAAGCGGATATCCCTAAAATTTCATATTATCTGTTGATCTGTTTATTTTCAATCGACATTTTGTGATTTAAAATTCTCACATAGGTCAAATAAATTCCTATATTAATCACAGACAGCAACGGTAGAGCAAAGGGATATTGGTTCAAAGCATTGTAATACAAGTAAGAACCGTATGTCGTCATGGAAATTCCCAACAGCCCCACTGTCAACGGAATCGTCTCCGGCAGTAAAAAAGCTATCAGAATCGACAAAATTTCATAACTATATCCATACCGTTCATGCATTCCCGGCATAAACAAAATGCATGTATAAATTAGCAGTAATCCCATGTATAACAGATTTTTCCCGGTAAATTCCACCTTACGGTACAGCCAGTACACCATTAGAATTGCCAGTATTACAATCGTAGAAAGCATTGCAACATTCCATATCTCTTCATAACCAGTATAGGGATTCGTACATAGCGTCAGCCAAAAACTGGGATAATTCATTGCAAACTGTCCAAACCATTCCGTCTGACCAAAGTATACCTCAAACACATCAAAAAGACCTCTTCCGCCCAGAATCACATTTGGCAGCCCGGACAGAAATAATACTCCAAACGGAATCAGAAAATGCAGGACAGTAAACTTCTTGCGGGAAAAATACCAGAATGCATAAAGCGGCAGAATAAATAAAGCCTGCAATTTGAATGCAAAACCTACTCCCAACCATAGAAACGATGGAATATAACGTTCTTTTGTAAAATAATATAGAGAAATCATAATAAAAAAAGTATATATTACATCACATTGTGCCCAGGTTGCTGAATTTAATATGACAATGGGCGAACACAATACACAAGTATACGCCAGGGCTCCCTTCCAGGTACTGGTGCGTCCTATCAGATCATATACAAACCATCCGCAGATAACTGCCAGCAGATAATCGAACAGAATAGACAACATCTTATATGCAAACAAAGAATCTATTGGAAGATAAGTCATCAATGCAATCAGAAACTGAAACAGTAAATTATAGCTTCCTACCTGTTCCCGCAATCCACCCTGTAATGCGCCTGCTGCCTTGATTTTTTCGTACCAGTCCATAAGATAGCCAATATAATCTGTACTCACATAATGTCTCTGATCAAACCTTAATACTGTACCTATGACAGTAGCCGCCACCACAAGTAACAGCGGAATGTGTTTTTGCACCCATTCTAATATCTTTCGTTCTACCTGAAACATACTCCCTACCTCTTTTATCTTAATCTGTAATACCCTGTAAATATTTTCCAAGGGTATGTCTCTATTCTAATAGAAGACTTCTGATTTCGCAATGTAAAAATCGGTCACACAAAAGTACCGTACATTCCGTTCCATATCAGCAACAAAAGTTATAAAGACCTCCCGTAGGAGCTGTGATGCAGCAAAGTGATCCATGGATATGGAGATCAAAAAAAGATAAGCCTCTGCAAGTATATCCTGATATGCAGTGACTTATCTTTGATTTTATATTTCTTCTCTGTCCAAAAGATTCTTCATGCTCTTGGTGCTGATCCACAGGGTAGATGTATTATGCAGAAGAGCGGAAGTGGTGGGAGGAATGATACCTGCCACACCTAAAATGATCAGTCCGGTGTTGATGCCTACGATCATGCGATAATTTTTATGGATCCGCGCCATCAGGGCATTACTCAGCTCCTTCAGTGTCGCTACTTCCTGTAAATTATCCGCACCGATAGTCACATCCGCGATCTCTCTGGCGATCTGTGCGCCTTCGCTGATGGCAATCCCTACGTCTGCCGCTGACAATGCCGGGGAATCATTGATGCCATCGCCGATCATAATGACCTTATGGCCTGCCTGCTTCTCCTGCTCCACGAACTTCGCCTTGTCCTCCGGCAATACCTCGGAATAATACTCGTCCACACCAACGATTCCGGCAATGGATCTTGCGATACGATCACTGTCACCTGTCATCATAACGACCTTGCCAATCCCCAGACCTTTTAATTGCTTTATTACCTCAGCGGCCTCTTCTCTGAGAGGATCCTCGATATAGATCACCGCAGCCAGCTTACCGTCTATTGCCATATACAGACGGGAGTATTCCTCAGACAGCTGATCGAACAGCTCCTGCCTGCCCTCCGGAATCTGTGCCTGCTCATCCTCAAATACGAAATGGTAGCTGCCGATGATGATCTTCTTACCTTCCAGAGTGGAAGAGATTCCATGCGCTACGATATATTCCACTTTGGTATGCAGTTCTTCATGTACCAGCTCCTTACGGGCTGCTTCCCGCACCACTGCCTTCGCCATGGAATGAGGGAAATGCTCCTCCAGGCAGGCGGCGATCCGAAGAAGTTCATCTGTGGACTGTCCGTTAAAGGATATCACATCCGCCACGGTGGGCTGTGCCTTGGTCAGTGTTCCGGTCTTATCAAATACGATGGTAGTGGCATCTGCCATAGCCTCCAAGTATTTGCCGCCCTTCACCGTAATCTCGTAGGTGCTTGCCTCGCGGATCGCGGACAAAACAGCTAACGGCATGGACAGCTTCAGTGCACAGGAGAAATCCACCATCAGTACGGATAATGCCTTGGTCACATTCCGCGTGAACAACCATACCAGACCGGTACCTAAGAACGTATAGGGTACCAGCTTATCTGCCAGGTGCTCTGCCTTACCCTCCAGAGAGGATTTCAGCTTCTCGGATTCCTCGATCATGGTCATGATCTTCTCGTATTTGCTGGAGCCGCCGGTCTCCTTGACACAGATGGTCAGCTCACCCTCTTCTACCACGGTTCCGGCATAGGCAGTTCCACCGGGGATTTTTCTCACGGGAACGGATTCTCCGGTGAGAGACGCCTGGTTCACCATACCTTCTCCGTCCGTCACTGTACCGTCGAAAGGAATCACATTGCCCATGTGGATCCTGACCAGGTCTCCCGACTTAATGGACGTGGACGGCACCAGGATCTCCTGTCCCTCGCTCACAACCCATACCTTGTCAATGTTTAAGGACATGCTTCTCGCCAGATCGCCGACAGACTTTTTGTGCGTCCACTCTTCCAGTATCTCGCCGATGCCAAGCAGGAACATTACGGAACCTGCAGTGTTGTAATCACCGCGCAGCACGGATACGCCGATAGCGGTGGCATCCAGTACCGGCACTTCGATCTTCCCCTTTGCCAGGGTCTTGATTCCATGCCAGAGATATTTGAAAGATTTTACCGTGGTGATCACGGAACGGATATCCATGGGCAAAAACAGCCTGATTCCATAGTGCATTACTACTTTATTGATCAGCTGATCCTTATATTCCCGGTTCATCTCTCTGCCGGAATTAGCAAGATAGTCCTCCGGCACTTCCGTACCCTGATACGTAAAATTCTCCAGTGTCTTCAGTGCTTCCTCCCTGGAACCGGTATAGACTACCGTAACATCCAGGGTGCGCTCCTGAATTTTGGCACTGACAATATTCTTCTGTCCGTCCAGATAGTATTGCAGTGTATCTGCCTGCGCAAAGCTCATGCGGCTCTGTAAAATGTGAACCCTGAGTCTCCCCTTTATCTCATGTTTGATCACAAATCTCATAATTTATGCCTGCTTTCATGAAAGGGATCATTCTGCTGCTGTGATCTTAGTCTCTGCTGCTTCTGCGTCATATTCCTGCGCTGCCTGTGCTGCTCTGTCCTCGTTGATCTGCTGAGCTTCTGCGTAGATATCCTCTGCGTTCTCCTGGATAGTGGTCGCAGTCTTCATAACACACTCTTTTGCACGCAGAACAGCTGCGGTGCAGTTGGTGTACAGCTTCTTCGCATCCTTGCTGGACAGTACTTTGATACCTGCGGTTCCGAACAGAACACCTGCTGCGAAGATACCGGTTTTTGCTTTATCAATCTTTTTTAAACATTTCAACATAATTCATTTCCTCCTGTATGAAGTCTTTTGTTTATTCTATTTATGAATGAATATTATAAGCACCTGTTTTTCCTATTTCCAGTTTTTTTCGTTTAATGAGAAATTTTATCATTTATCAAAAAACACAAAAGGCCAGTGGATCAAAATCCACTGACCTTCTTGTATTCCTGTAATTTTTCTTTTGCTGCCGGGGTCAGATTCTTAGGCACCTGAATCTGGATCACGACATACTGATCGCCGTGGGCACTTTTATCCTTCATGGATACAACGCCCTTGCCTTTCAGACGGATCTTGCTGCCGGACTGCGTACCTTCCTTCACTTTGCACATGACATCGCCGTACAATGTGGGCACACGGATCTCGCCGCCCAAGGCTGCTGTGGTATAGGGGATATTGACCGTGGTATACAGATCCTGTCCTCTACGCTCCCAGCCCGGCTTCTCCTGTACCGTCACCTTCAGATACAGGTCGCCACTCTCACCGCCGGAGTAACCTTCACCGCCCTTACCTTTCAGACGGATACTTTTACCGGTGTCAATCCCTGCCGGAATGTGCACCTGCACGGATTCGGACTTGCCGGTAGCCGGATCTCTTAAGGTAAAGGTCTTGTCGCAGCCATGCATTGCTTCGTCAAAACTGATGGTGATGCCGGATTCCACATCCTGACCTTTGCTGCGGTAGTTCGCCCGGCTGCCCCGTCCGGATCCTTTCTGTCCCTTGAAATACTGTCCGAACAGATTGTCGAAAATATCCTCATCCCCGCCGAAGCCGCCAAAATCACCGGTACCGAAACCGCTTCCTCCTGTGCTGTAATGGAACGTGCCGTTACCGAAGCCGCCGAAACCATCGGTACCAAATCCGCCGGTACCTCCATTGTAGTGGAAGCCGCCTCCGTTCTTAAACTGCTCCTGATACTGTCTGGCTGCCTCTTCGTTAAATCCCTCCTGGAAAGCAGCAAAACCGTAAGTATCGTATAGTTTCTTCTTTTTTTCATCCCCCAGCACATCGTAAGCTTCGTTGACTTCCTTCAGCTTCTCCTCTGCCACAGGGTCTCCTGCATTAGTATCCGGATGATATTTTTTCGCCAGTTTCCGGTATGCTTTTTTTATCGCTGCGGCGTCCGCTGTCTTGCTGACACCCAGTACTTCATAATAATCTCTTTTTGTTGTCTTCGTCATATTCCCTCCATTCTGCCCAACCGGTGAGCCACACAACCAAGACGTTTTCCATGTAAAAATCAGCCCCACAGTTTCCTGCGCGGCTGACCACTTCACATCTCTTTTCAAACAATTGTCTGCTGCTGCAGTCGCTTGTTCCTCTTACAGAGATTATATTATCACTATGATTTAGCACTCGCAAGAGGTGAGTGCTAAAAAATATATTAAATAATCATAAAATCCATAAACCGGCTATTACAATTTACCACCCTTAGAGCCGCCAAAGCTTGCGGAATTCAGGATATTGGTGTCAAAGGTAAAGGTCAGTCTCTCCTCGGTACGGGCTCTCTTCAAAGACAGCTGGATCATCCGGTCCAGAAGCTCCTTGTAAGGAACACCCACCGGCTCCCACAGATAGAATGCCAGAGATCCCGGGATGGTATTGATCTCATTGAAATACAGCTTGCCGTTGTCTTCATCAATCATAAAGTCGATACGGGACACACCGTTACAGCCCAGCGCCTTGAAAGATCTGACTGCCAGTTCCCGCACCTCTTCTCTCTTCTCGGGAGACAGTTCCGCAGGGATTTTGCGGGATACACTCGCCATACCCTTGGAGCCGCTGCCCTTGGCATTGCTGACGTATTTATCTTCATAGCTTAAGATGTCTTTGGTGTGCAGGGGTTCTTCGCACTCAGAAGCAATAGCGTCATTCTCATCTCCCAATACCGAGCAGTTGATCTCACGTAAATTGGTGATGGCGTGCTCCACCAGCACTTTGGTCGCATACTTGAACGCATCGTCGACGGAGTGAGTCAGCTCCACACGATTTTTAGCCACACTGATGCCTACGCTGGAACCTAAGTTGACCGGTTTTACGATCACGGGATATCCCAGTCCTTTTTCCACTTTGTCAAGGAGAGTCTCTATCTGTGCATAATCCGACAGTGTATACAGCTGTGCATCCAGTACCGGAACATCACACTCTTTTAATACAGCTTTCATAATGTATTTGTCCATGCCGATGGCGGATGCGGTCACATCACAGCCCACGAAGGGGATTCCCATGGTCTTCAGATAACCCTGGAAAGCACCGTCCTCTACGTTGGTACCGTGAACTACGGGGAAAGCCACATCGATCTCTACCGGTTTCTTCCCACCGAACAGCTTCACCGGGAAAGGAGTCAGGAATACCCTGCCGTCCTCGTTGGTCATGATGACTCTCTGGGACTTTTTCAACAGTTCATCGATATTTTTATAGGATTCAATCTTGCCGATCTCCTCACCGATATACATTTCATTACGCTTGGTCATATAGACCGGGATCACTTCGTATTTGTCTGTGTCCATATTCATGACAGCCTGGATGCCGGAGATCACGGATACTTCGTGTTCTACACTCTTGCCGCCAAACAGCATTGCTACTCTTGTCTTCATCTATTTTTCCTCCTGGATTTTCCTACTCTCTATCAACTATCCGGAACCACTTTTGCAAAATCGCACCTGAATTGTCTAATAGTTATCCGTAAGATCATTCTCTAATAAAATATACTTATGTCCCTGCCCTTTGATGGCATAGGCGTAAGATACGGCTTCCTCCAGCTTGTCAAATACAAGGCATTTCTCTTCCGGGAATCCCTTCTCCAGCACGCCCTCCCTGATGGGCTCGGTATGTCGTCTGCCCACTAACAGGATGTAATCACAACAATCCGCTGCATAATTGCCGAATTTATGATTGTACTCCGCTTCCTTGTCACCCAGCTCCACCATGCCCGGCGTGATCAGGATCCGGATACCGTCAAACATAGCCAGCGTCTCGACCGCAGCCTTAGAACCTACGGGGTTGGAATTATAAGCATCGTCAATAATAGTCACGAGACCGTGCTCCCGCATCTGCATACGATGGGGCACCGGCTCGATCCGGCGTACCGGGATCCGCAGTTCCTGCAGCGTCATACCCATTTTATGAGCGACTGCGATAGCCCCCACCACATTGATGACATTGTGGGCACCGATGAGACGCATCTGGAATCTCTCGCTCTCGCCGTCCGGGGTCACTACGGTGAACTCCGTACCTAACTGGGATACCTTCACATCTTTGGCGCAGTATCCTGTCCCTTCCGTCTCGGAATAATAGAATATCTTCTCCGGGGTCTGATCATAAGCGGAAGAAGCTGCCTGCTGCTTAATATAATCGTTGTCGCCGTTTAAGAACAACATGCCGCCTTCCGGCAGGGCATCCGCCAGCTCGAACTTCGTCTTCTGAATATTCTCCATGTTAAAAAAAGTCTCTAAATGCTGCGGTCCGATGGATGTGATCACACCGTGATCGGGATGCACCATATCGCAGATCTCCTTGATATCGCCCACATGGCGGGCACCCATCTCGCAGACGAAGATCTCCGTGGTGGGCTTCAAGGAGCCTCGGATGGTCCGCACCACTCCCATAGGAGTATTAAAACTCTCCGGAGTCACCAGCACATTATATTTTTCCTGCAATAATGTCTGCAAATAGAACTTCACACTGGTCTTGCCGTAGCTGCCGGTCACACCGATGACGGTAAGTCCCGGGACGCTTTTCAGCTTTCTCACAGCATCATTGATATAATGCTGATTGATCCCCGCCTCCATGGGATGATTGATGACATTTGCCACAATATCCAGAAAAAGATTCACAGATACCAGGATCAGGCACAATCCCGGGATCCGATTCATTCCGCCCAATCCACACACCAGAGCGAATACCGCAGCCGTAAGGATCAGCTCCGTAGTGAGCAATCTCTTGACCCGGGCGGTATACACCAGCTTTTTCTTCGTGTTCATCCGCTTCATGGCACGATATACCACGATGATCACGAGCAGTACCAGATATTCGAAGATTTCAAGGGCAAGATACGGAAACACACAGGTCACAATGCCCAGTGCCAGACCAAAATAGAGAATCCATTGCAGCCGGAACTTCTTCTTCAGCCAGTGAAGGTGTTCTTTATTCTTATAGCCGTTCTGCTGGAACATATGCATGTTATACCGCATGGTATAAAAATATGCCGGAACCGCAAGCACGACCGCTATCAGCACACGTATGATCATTTCAGATATGCCTCCATAATTCCCCGGAACTGTGCCGGTTTCTCAAGGAAAGAAAAATGACCGGTTCCCGGGATCACTGCCAGGCCGCAGTTGGGGATCTTCTCTTCCATAATATGTGCATCCCGGATAGGAGTTGCCGTATCCTGATCTCCCCAGATCAGCAGTACTTCCTGACGGATCTTCGGAAGCAGCTTTGTCAGATCCTCATTCACTGCCTTCACCATACACTGACGCATCATGGGTGTCGCATTGCGGTAGTCTGCCGATCCCTGTCGGCTCCTCCAGTCATCGATCACCTCCGGGAACATGGCATAGATCAACTTCATGTTCAGGAATTTCTTCAGGATCTTGTACTTACGGATCTTCCATTTCTGCGCAGTAGTACGCACCGGCAGGACACCGGCGCTGTCGATCAGGATAATATTCGTGATCTCAAAAGGGATGCTCTCTCTGGCTGCCAGCTTGATGATCACGCGTCCGCCGTAAGAATGACCGATGAGTGTTGCCTTCTTTATCTGCATTACTTCCATGAATTTGCAGAAAAAGTCCGCAAATCCGTCCACATCCCAGGGTTCCTTCGGTTCGTCACTGCCGCCGAAGCCCGGAAAATCGAACTGGATCACACGGTATCTGCTGCCGTCAATGGCACCTGCCACAGAATCATACACTCCCAGATCCGTACCCCAGCCCTGTAAGATCACAACCGTCTTATCACCGGTACCGGTTGTTTTTACACATATATTATATCCGTCTACTACTATATTCATTGAAAACCTCAATTTCAAATTGCACTGTTACAAATTTTTATTATAAGCTGAAAGTATCACAATATCAACCAAAAGCTTCTTTCCCCAATTTTATGCCATAGTTTTCATAAGCAAATTTACTGTTTCTTTCAAGCCAGCTACCAAAAGAGAGATTTTCTTTTTCATAAGATGCACAATTTTCACTAATCAGCATATTGACCTTATCTATTACCTCCTGAATATCTATCTTAAATTGTGCCTTCCCCTCTTTTTCCTTCTTGAGTTGGTAAAATAGAATATTCATCAAGGTTTGCAGCGCCGGAAAACTACCGGCTACATTGATCATAGCGTACAGACCATCTCGATAGCCTGTATCAATCCCTGATGTATTATCTCTTGCGTAGCAATTATGAATCGCATCCACGACTGCCTGATAATTATGACCGGCACCGGGATAGCTTTCAATACGGCAGTTGCCAACACCTGAAAGCAACGCCAGATACGCCATTCTATTGCCTGCAACATATTTTTTGTTGATAATATTCACCATTGCTTCAGCCTGATCCACTAATTTATCATATACAGTTCCCATTTGCTTTTCTCCTATCTCATAATAGATATTGTGTAGCCGACACCGTCACTGGTACCGGACAATTCATTCGATCCACTTGATACAGCATCACTGATTATATCATGTAAAGGCTTTTGTGTCACTTCAACTTCACCACTTAATAGTCTTCCACCAGACACAAATTGATCCATGTAAGCACTCCAGCTATTGACAGATGGCATGGAAATATTTGTTCCGTTTAATGGAACTTTTGTAGTAATCATATATGCACCATCTGCTGAATTTAATGGCACACCGGATAACACTTCCTGTCCGAATCTTTCATAATCCGATATCTTAAATACCCCACCTTCATATGAACAAATATCACCATATTTATCTGCATACTCACTCAATTTGCTAATAGGTACTGAGAAAATGCCACCACCTGATTCTAAGCTTGTCTTAACGTCTCCAAAATTTCCTCCAAAACTAAGAATATTTGCTCCATTTACTTCAGCATTTTGAAATGTCACAAGTTCCAATTCCACAGGATTTCTACTTAACTCGTCAGCAACTTCCTGCAGATTTGTACATTTTAGTAAATGCTCATTATCAGGGCAAAGACTTTTAACATATTGAACTATCGCATCATCACTAATGAACTCATCTGCTCTTGGCAATAACTCACTATGTTCTATACCTGTATATACCTTAGTGCCGGCAGATTTTGATATTTTTAATTCAAGAATATCATCCAGGCTATACTTATCGGTATCAAACAGTCCTTCGTCATATCTACGCTTGTATTCAGTAATTGTATCTATTCCATTTAATTTATTTTCTGTTAATTTGAGCGCAGTTACATCTTTATCACTAACAATATCTTTGAGCATCTGCTGTTCTTCAGAACTTAAGTTATCCCAGCCATTGCCCCAGGCATCTCTTGCCTCTTTCGTAATATCATACTGTTTGTCGGATTCTAATCTGGAAATATATTTATCAATAACCTCCTCGGAATACCCGGAATCTTTCCCTATTTTCCGCAATGCCTCTGTAGCTTCTTCATTTGCCTTGATAGGATCTACCTTTTTGGCATTAGAAATTGCTTCCTTTGTCACTAATAACTGATCTTCATCTATTAAACTTTTTGATTTTTTGGCTGTCGCACTCACTACTTCATCTGCATTTTTCCCAGAGGTTTTTGCAACAAATGCCAAATCATCTGTGTGCTTCAATACATCTCCAGCCTCGCCAATAAGACCATGTGTATCCAATGCAAGTCCAAATCCATCCAGGGCAAGTGCTCCCCAGTCTCCTTCCTTGATATCATACGAGCAATCCCTAATTCCTGTGACAACACCAAACGCATCGCCAAATCCCGGTACCAGAGGAACTCCCAGATTTAAAACCGCAGCAAGTTTAGAATCGCCTCCATATGGACTATAATTTCCCCATATAAAATCGTATGCCGCCTTTCTACCGGTTTCCGTGAAGGTTGCTCCAAGCGCTGCCGCTCCAAAGCTGGTTGCTGCTGCGGCGGCTACGACTGCCGTACCAAGTCCAAATGTCAGACAGCCAACAGCTACAGCCGCTGCTAAAGTAAGAGAGAATCCCAGAACAGTCTGCCAACCATAGTTTTGCATAAGTCCCGACAGTGTGCTGCCTGACTCGGTCCAACCACCATCATCAGCAAATGCAATTAATGGTGAAGCCGTCATAACCATTACTATCTGTACAGAAATGACAGATAATACAAAGATTGCTGCCACGGTTGGTTTATTCACCTTAATAATTCCAAGCTTGATAAAGGACAGAAGGATAACAACAATCGATATTGTTAATCTGACCCAGAAATTAAAATCCAGCACAAACCAGAGTATCGCATTAAGAATGGAACACAAAATCAATCCTATACCGATACCAAATAGTCTGAGTTGATATTCTCCAAATAACGGAGCCCGGCTTTTACCGCTCATCACCTTTTTATACCGGGTACTTGAATGAAATATCATCAGAAATGGGGCTATTGCACCATCTTCGCATTTCATACAGGAGAACAAAATCATGACAGCAAGTAAAAAAACAGTAAACGGATTGAATACCGCCATGTTCAAAACGGATGCTATTGCCAGACCTGTCCATACATAATAACTCATTCCTCTCGGAACGGCAGCTGTGTAATGCTTGATGTTCTTCCCAAAAGAAAATACATGCGATATATTTGTTTTGACTTTTCCGGAAACTATGTCACCGACAATCGTTCTTAAAGCAATTGCCAACAGGTAATACAATAATGCCGTAATCGTAACCGTGTTAACTGTTCCGGCAAATGTCGGCATTCCGGTCACGGATGAAGTCTGTGCAACACCCGCCAGCAAATAGGCCGTAGACTTGCCAAAAACAGCTCTTATATTAATGTTAAATGTATCGTTCAGGTAACATAATGCATAAAGATTCCATATAAGTGTAAGAACAGACATCAATACACATAAGCCGACTCTTTTCAGTATATTTTTCCAGTTGGTAAAGCTCTTGAAAAAATTGACAAACATCATTTTTATGAAACCGAACAATCCTTTGGGAAATGTTTCATTTCTTGTCAATTTCAAAAAGCTCAGTCGCGTGTAGTATTCTGGATCCTCTATTTTTCCATCTTTTGTTTCCGGCTTATTGTCATGCTCTTTATTGGCACGACAATGACTACCAATATATCTTACGATTACTTCCTTCAGTTGATCATTGCTATATTTTTCAATATGAATTACTCTGTGATGATCATCTAAGGATATCTCTTCAAGCTGTTTTTTTCCAATATGGATCAACTCATCTGCTTCATATTTTTTACCGCTTATATTCTCAATGCACTGCAGAAAAACCCGGTTCACAGGTTCCACTTCCAAATGAATACTACGCCCTTGTTCTGAAAAAATCTTGTTGGCATTCTTCAATTTAAATTGCTTATTTGTATCTTTTTTCTCTATTTCGCTGCTAAAGTAATCATAAACAATTCCGATATCCGAATCTGCCACTAAAACAGCCCTGTCTTTTACCGCATCCTGCTGCATAGCAAGATACATTCCATCCAATTTGGTAACAAATATTCCCTTCTGATCCGAATAAGACGCCTTTTTTATCGTAACAATATTTGAACTTTGTGACCATGCATTTATAAATGTATATACAACCCCATTGATAGTGGTTTCGTTGCCATTTCGAACCAGTGTCCCATGCTTTATAGCCAGATTGATAAGTTGTTCCAGCTCTGTCTCATTCGGTTTTGCATAAAGTAACGGTGCATTCACAAAGCCCGTGACATGCGCACAATTGGTTTTTCTCATAAAATACTTAAATACTAAAATAAATTCGTTTAAAGATAATTCATTTATTACTGCCGGTTTTTCCTTTTTCATAATGTTTGCCTACTCCACAATATTTTGGGGTACGATCGTAAGACCGTACTTTCCTCCAAGCCAATAACTATCTTTTACCTTTATCAGACACTTTATTTCATTATCCGACAAACCATTCTCTTCTTTTAAATACATTCCCTGAAGTTCTGACTGCAGACCATCATCTGCATAGTTAAGAATGAGTACTCCATCATATTCCGTTGTGATCCACAGATAACCATCCTCATCCAGAAAAAGCTGTCTTACTTTTTCTCCCGGAACCCCGTTCTCACTGAAAAATGTAGCTGTAATTTTGTATTCTCCGTTTATCTTTTGGACAAGTGCCAGTCCACCATCATCCATGTATCCGGTTCCAACCAGCATTTTTTCATCCCCGAGATATTGCAACGAGGTAACATATGCATGGGGAAGTCCGTCTGCGACAGTAATAAAATGAGTGCCGTCATTATCCCAAATACTAATTCCTCCGTTTTTATGATCCAGATAGGATGCGAACCACAGGCTATGCCCTGTGCTCTTTATTACATTGACAGAATCACTGCATAATCCGTTTGAGGAATTATATATACTTTCTACCTTCCATCCCGACGGACTTCGTATTAAGCTGGCTGCGCCATGATAAGTTCCGACCCAGAGTCTTTCCCCATCCCATTCCACAGTATTCACACGTCCTTTGGGAATATCCGGATAACTAAATTCCAGTCTGTCACCGTCTCCATTCTCCTGAAGCCCTGTCAAGCCATCTTCATGTCCGATCCACACGGTTCCATCAGAACTTTTTGTTATTCCGGCAGAATAGATAAGATTTAGTCCTCCATAATATTTAATTTCTTCTCTTGTATCCGCATTATATACATATACACCATCGTTGCATCCTACCCATACATTCTCACCATCATAATAGAGTGCTGAAATTTCTTCGCCGGATTTCAGGATTGTAAAATCTTCCCTCCAGGGAACATTCTCATCCCGGTTTTCCACAATTTTTCGGGAAATAATAAATGCCAATAGGATAAATAAAGCAAACAGGAAATATAAACTATATGTAAGGAAACGTCTTCGCCGCATTTTCATCTCTCACATCCATTCTGATCTGCCGACACCCCAGAAAATCTGCTTCCATCTTACTGTGTGTTACATACAATATCGTTTTCCTGTCCTTATAGTTTTGGACCAGATACTCCAGATTTTTCAGTTTTGTCTTTTCATCAATATTGGACAAAGGCTCGTCTAATAGCAAGATTCCCTTATCTGCTGCTAATGCTCTGGCCAGTGCAACTCTTTTGGCCTGTCCACCGGATATTTCTTCCGGAAATCTCTTTTCCAATCCGCCGATTTCCAAGGCATTCATCAGTTCATAAATTACGTTTTTATCTTTTTTTGCCATTCCATATGCGATATTTTTCCACACCGGCATATGATTCCACAATACCGGCTCCTGATATACCAATGCAATATTTCTTTTATTGGGAGGAGTCCGGTCATCCATGAAAATACCATTGAGGAAGACACTTCCACTATCCGCATTCTCCAGTCCTGCCAGAATTCTGATAAAGGTACTTTTCCCGCATCCGCTTTCTCCCAAAAGCACCACCATTTCTCCTTCATTTACAGAAAGTGAAAAATTTTTAAGTACTTCCTGTGAATACTGCTTACATAAATTCGTCACTTCAATCGCTTTTTGCATGGTGTCCCCCATATCTTTTTCTTATCACACACACCGGAATCACTTCCAGCAAAAACAGAAACAGCGTTACCCACAGGCAAAATCCCGACACATATTCCGATGCGCCATAATGCAGATAATTATATATCTTTACCGAAACAGTCTCTGCTCCGGGCGGCATCAACACAAGCATGATTCCCTCTTCACCAAAGGACAAAAAGAAAACTAATAGAAATGAGCTCAATATTCCCGGCAAAAACATTCCCAGTTCCAAAAGCGTTTTTTCATACCGGTTTTGTTCATATAAAACCGCTAATTCAATGCTTTTTCTATCTATGCGTTTCATCGTACTCACTAAAACGATAAGCGCAATCGGCATATAATGTATTGCACACCCCAGTGCCGGCATAAATAACGAAGTGCTTAGCCAATGAACCCAGGAGCCATTGACAGCATTTAATAGTCCCATCGCCTGCAGCGATCCCGGTATCACCATACTTCCCAACATAATCATCCAGATCAGTCCATTTTCGCAGTTTGCTAAAAAAACGGCTGCAGGCATCACACAAAGGACTGCTATAAGAGCTGCCAAAGAAGCTATGATCAATGTCACGCCTGCCTGTTCATAAATCATATCAAATGATTTCCAAATATTCTGCATTCCATCGGATGTAATTGTAAAAGTTATTACCGGAAGCAGTACCTGACAGACCAAAAGTCCAAACGAAACATTCATAATTCCTTGTAACCACACAGGATATTTACATTTCACAAAGCTTTCACTTCTCTGCGGTTGATTCATTTTTCTGATTGCCTGTTGTACAAACGCTAATGGCAAAAGTAACAGGATCAACAAGGGTAATGACATTGCATACGCATTTGCGCTGCTACCAGTCCTTCCGTATGCAGAGTATAAGTCCAGTACATAGGTATTATATTGAAACATGGACGGCACGGAAAAATCTGTTACCGACAGAATAAATACTGCTGCAAATGCTGCTACAATATATGGCAATATTTCAGGGAGTATGTTTTTCCACAATACCTTAGAAGACTTCTGATATACCATTGCCATTTCTTCAGACTGCCTGTTACACATTTCAAGAGCTGAAAGAATCAATAATGTAGTAATGGGAAGGTACGTCATAGTTTCCACGAAAAGACACGCCCCAAAGCCTTGTGCTGAATATTTTAAAATACCGGGTCGTATGAAAGCCAGCACTCTGATCAGATACATCCACGACAATGCATAGATATAATAAGGCACAGGCATCAACAAAACGAAAAAATATCTGTACCACCTGTCTGACAGCCATCCCTTATGAATATAATTAGCAGCCAGACCTCCTAATACGCAGGTCAGGAGTGCAGCAAGTCCTCCAAGTTTTACGCTGTTTAGCAAAAGACCTATCTGTCTGGCATCCGGCAGTCTGATCTGCTCAACAGTCTCCCTCCATGCAAAAAAGAGAGGGAGCCATACCATGATGATGTATGGAACTATACTCATTCCCTTAAAAAATCTTTTACAATCTCTCATGACGTTGCTCCCTCGTGAAGCTCTTATTTATTGCGCTCTGCTAAAAATAGTTTCCATATCTTTGCTTGCGATATCCAGATACTCGTAAATATCTTCCAGATTAAGATTCATTCCTTTAATTCCACTATCTGACACAGCATCTCTACAGCTTACATCAAAGAATCCCATGTCTACCAGCTTTCTCTCTACTTTTTCAGATAGAACAAAGTCCATAAATGCTTCTGCGTTTTTTTGATCCGGTGCTCCCTTAATAATAGCAGCAGTGCTGGGTGTCATTAATGTGCCCATTCCTTCTTCAGCTTGGTCAGGGAATACCATTACCACCGGTGCTCCATCTTCTATTGCTTCTTTGGCATCATCCGTATCTGTGAACCCGATTGCCACTTGTCCTGTGGCTGCCATATCTTTGGTCACAGAGTTTCCATCTACTACCTGTACTCCTTTGTCTGCAATACTTTGAAAATATTCTCTTGCCTGTACTTCTCCTAATTGTGCATATATTGCAGCCGCCATAGTTCTGGTCGTTCCAAACATAGGGTATGCTATTGCTAATTGGCTTCCTTCATATTTATCATTTGCAAAATCATAAATACTATCGGGATATTCCTGTTCTGTCAATAAGTCTGTATTGACCAGAAATACTCTTGCCCGTCCTCCCATAGCCGTCCAGGTTCCATCTGCCGCTTTATAATATTCCGGAATCGTATCTGCTTCTGCCGGAACATAGGCTTGCAGCATTCCTTTTTTCTCCAGATCAATCGTTTGAATAAACTCATTGTTCCAGAATACGTCACACACCGGTTTCTCAGCTTCCGCAATGATCCGGTTGGTCAATCCTGTGGTTTTATTGGATTCCGTATCATAAACCGCCTTTACTGTAATACCGGTCTCTTCTTCAAACATTTCGAATATCTCATCTGCATACACCTGGTCAACTGCTGTATACACTACTACCTCATCCTGTTTTTTACCGCAGCCGGCCATACTTAACATAAGTACCATACCTATATTAAGTAAGATCCGTTTTTTCATTTGTTTCCTTTTCATTTTTCACTCCCGGATATACATATAGACCAGCCAAAGGCCGGTCTATATCCATTTTGACTGTCTCTTAAATGTATTTATCTATTAACTTATCAATTACAGGCAGTTTTATAGTTCCCTGGTTGAACGCTTTATAGATAAGTGCAGCAAATACTAAATCTTTCAGTAAGCTGACCATCTGAGAAATCACGCTAAAAATATTGTCAATAATTGAAAAACGAATACTGTTACCAAAGAAATTAAAGAATACATTGAAAACTTCGGTAATCACATCCACAGCATCCGGAATCAGACCAATTAAAAGAGACAGGAAGCTGAAACATGCCAGTGTTGCAACTGCTTTCACTGCGGTCTTCTTAAGCCATTCATTGGATTCCATGAGAAGCACATATCCTGCCAACAGGGTAATTGCTATATATCCTCCGAATAATGCTGCCACATATAAAAATGCACCAAAAATCCCAACGGAAACTCCTAATTTTGTCTTCTCCATTTTACTTTTCCTCCTCTATTTTGGTACCGCACTTTGCACAGAAAGCTGCGCCGTCATTGATTACTTCACCACAATTGGGGCATTTCTTCTCCACCACATTCTGTTCCGTGGCTTCCACAGACTCCGTCACCGGTACCGGCATCGCAGTGCCACAGGTAGCACAGAAAGCAGCAGTCTTGGAATTCTCTGCGCCACAGTTAGGGCACTTAACTACACCCTTAATTTCAACGATCTGCTGTTCATAAGCCTTGATCTTCTCCATTGCCTCTTTAATAACTGCAATCTGCGCTTCGTAATCTTCTTCCGAATCTTCAGAATGATTTTCGAAATACTTTTTTCCAATTTCAGAATAAGCTGTTTTTATCTTATTTTCCTCATCTGAAATACTGGAATTGATTTTAGCCACATCCGCCAGTTCCTTTGTCTTGGCAATAGCCTCCTGCCCTGCTGAAGAAATCTTTTTTCCAAAATCATCAAAAAAACCCATTTTGTACCTCCTCATATTTTGTTAATAACTGAAACTATATTAACTCTTTTGTATAAAAAAAGCAATGGAATACGGTTTCCTATTCTGTTTCATCATCCGTATCGAGACTTTCCATCAAAATACGGTTCCATTCCACATTATTACTCTCAAGTTCTTTCTTCTGCATAATGCGGTTGCGGTCACTTAAGATCGCCAGCATTTCGTCCGCGATCTCCTCCGGCGGCAGATCAGAATAATGACACAGATAACCGATCATACGGCTCGCCGTAAAATCCGTATTCAGATTCTTCGTCACCAGATCACAGAACGATTCCGGGTAACCGCGGGATAGGAGCATTTTATATAATTGCATACTTTGGGGAGATCTTGGTTTCATATTTATTCTACGCCTTCTTAATATGGAAGATCACGCCGCTCTTGGGGTAGATCCACTCGTCCTTGATCGCAATGTCATAGAGTCCGGCTCTCTGGATGCAGGCTCCGACATTGGCCGTGCTTTCCTTATTGAGATAGGAATACATAGTGACATCCATTCCGTTCTTGTATTTCAGCTTGATATGGGGCTCCTTGGTCGGATCCACCAGCGTCACCTCGAAAATAGAGTTCCATACCCGGGGCATCTTGAAATAGATGCTGACCAGATGCTCCCCGTTTGCCTCGTTGCGGTCAAAATCCAGCTTAAATTTCAGGATAAATCCGTTGCTCTTACGTTCTACTTCGAATTGCGCTTCGTCGTCATTATCTCCGCTGTTGTCAATTCGCAAGATCGGCATGAACAGGTCATTGATCACATCCCGGACCTTGTCCGCGGGAATACTGTTGATGAAGTCCACGGCTTCCGGTTCCACCACCAGATCCTCATTGAAAATGCTCTTGGTGAAATCCGCATCCTGTCCGGTCTCCAGCAATCCACCGTCCAGACTCTTTTTATCATAGGCGAAACCGAGTCTGATCACATCGCCCGCGTAGTTCTCGTCTGTTCCTCCCAGACACTTTACGCTGAACTTCAATTCCTCATCGATCAGGTAATACTTTCCATCTTCGGCTCCGGGGAAACCGGCTTTTACATATTCCTCCGTCAGATTCGGCTCCAGATTGATCGTGTAATCGAACATTTTCCGGATCCTGGCGCCTCTTGCCCTGTCAAAATATTTCTCCATATTGGTAGAAAGCATATCCACCGCATCTTCATCCTTTATCATGGAGGTAATGGTGGATTTCAGGAAAGTCTTTTTATCTTCATCGCTGAATGAATCCAGAATCTCCGGCTCTCCCATCAGTGTCTTGGTGATCTGCTGGGAGGTCTCTCTGGCGTAGGCATCCTGGGTCAGCTTGTTGTTCAGTATATCAAATAACAGAAATGCCGCCAGCACACCGATAAGATTTCCCACAATATTATCGATGAGATCATCCAGTGTGTAACCGTTCTTCAGCGCCAGATAGGTATATCCCACAAACACAAGTAACAATGCGATCAGCACCAGTACCATAGTGGCGGACAAAGTGTCCATCACACTTTTTTTCTTCTTTTGTTTCTGATTATCCATGAATTTCCTCCCTCGTAAATACACCCTCATAGATTGCGGGCTTCCGCATGTAATATGCCCAGAACCGGTCACCGTAGTCATAATGCCACCATTCCGACGGCAGATTGGTAAATCCCGCATCTATCATAGCATAATAAAGCAGACGGCGGTTTTCACGGACCTGTTCGTCCTCTGCCCCCTGTACATGCTCCGCGGTCTCATAATACGCTGCGTAGGTCTTATCCGTAAAAGCATCGAATCCACATCCCATGGGAAGCTCTCTGCCCTCCGGATCCAGGATCGTTAAGTCAATGGCTCCTCCGGTGGTATGGGCGGGAGGCACCTTTGTATCCGGTACCGGGTCCGAGACAAATTTGCAGATCGCAGCTCTCCTTTTTGCCTCCGGCAGCTCTTCTAAATGAAAATCCCGGATGATGTCCACAGAATATTTTTCAAACAATTCATGCTGCAGCGCAAAGGGTCTCCAGGCATCCCAAATGCGGAACCGGTAACCGTCCGGCAGATTCCCCGCCGCCTTCACCAGCCTCTCATACATCTCCTTACGGACGAAGCAGTTCTCTTCCGCATGGTCCATATGTAGGATCGGATACAGCATTTTCACATCCCACAGATCACAGCTTTTCAATTCTATAAACGCAGAATCCACAAACGCACTGTCTATATAGCGTTCCGGATCTTCGATCGTCGGTATCGGCCTCATAGGATCAGCCTCCTTATTATTTATATTTATCATAATACCCCTTTTCCACTAAATATGGCAAGTGTCTGGTGCATCAAAAAAGAGACTGCATATCAAAATAGCAGTCTCTTTTTTATGTTCGTTTACAGATTTTCACCGTTCGATTCAATCACCTCGCGGTACCAGTATGCGGAGTCCTTAAGGATCCTCTTTTGAGTGGTGTAATCCACATAGATTAGTCCGAATCTCTCCGTATAACCGTTGTTCCACTCCATGTTATCGATAGCTGACCAGGCAAAATAACCCCGGATATCAGTTCCCTCCTCTGCCGCTTTTTTCAGGCAGCTTAAATAGCGGTGCATAAAGTCGATTCGCATAGGATCATGAACCTTACCGTCCAGGAATACCCAGTCGGGACAGGACAGTCCGTTCTCCGTAATTACGATGGGAAGTTTGTATTTTTCCTGCAGGAACTTCGGTACATAATACAGGCTCTCCGGTGTCACCTGCCACTTCATTGCAGTCACCGGTGCTCCGCAGGGATTCTTCGCCTCGCGATATCCCCCCTGACCATCCGATACCACTCGTCCGCTCTGGTAGACATTGATTCCCAGGAAATCCAACGGTTCCGAGATCAGTTTCAGGTCTTCCGGATTTCGTAACTCCTCCGGGCAATTCTCGCCATAGGCTTCCATGCCTTTCTCCGGATAATGTCCTAAAATGACGGGATCCAGCCACCAGGAGACTGCCCACAGGTCCTTCGTATCTTCCCGCAGGGTGGCAATTCTTGCTGCTTTCACATCCTCAGGTTGGTCGCTTACAGGCACCGAACTTCCGAAGCAGAATGCCACACCGATCTCGGGCTTTTTCTTCGCGTATTTTCGGATGACCTGCACCGCTCTGCCGTGGGCTTTCAGGTGATTATGGATTGCCAGCAGATACTCCGGCTCGGTGAGCCGTAACTTCGGAGCACAGCTTCCCTGCACGTGTCCGATAATCAGATGGCACTGGGGCTCATTTAACGTCATCCAGTGGGACACTCTGTCAGAGAGTCTGTCCACGATTACCTTCGTATATTCTGCAAACCACTCTGGGCTCTCGGGATTCTGCCATCCCCCGCGAATCTGTAATTGCTGGGGAAAATCCCAGTGAAATAAAGTAACCCAGGGTTCAATTTCCGCCTCTAGCAAAGCATCCACCAAATCACTGTAAAACTGCAGTCCTTTTTCATTCACCCGTCCCGTACCGTCTGGCAATACTCTGGACCAGCTGATGGAAAAGCGGAATGCTTTCAGTCCCATATTCTTCATTCTCTGAATGTCTTCCTCATAATGATGGTAAAAATCACAAGACACATCACCTGTCTCTCCGTCTAAAATATTCTGTTTTCCTTCAGGGTTCTTACGCGTGTCATGGCAATGCACATCCCAAACGGATTCTCCTCTGCCGTCCTCATAAGCGGCTCCTTCAATCTGGTAAGCTGCTGTTGCCGCACCCCAAACAAAATCTTTGCGAAAGCTCATTCCGTTTCCTCCTTATTTATCCTTTTACTGCTCCGATGACAATACCTTTGACAAAGTACTTCTGGAAGAATGGGTAGACACACATGATAGGCAGTGCTCCCATAACCGCCACTGCCATACGAATGGAAATGGAGGGCATCTTCATGGTACTTGCTCCGGCTGCGGAAGCCTTTTTTATCATCTCAATATCATCCATCATCTTCTTCAACAATACCTGAATACTGTACAGATTATCCCGGTTCACATAGTACAGACCATTCAGCCAGTCATTCCAGTAAGACAGTCCGATCAGCAGTACCAACGTCACGATAATGGGTTTCGACATAGGAAGTACTACTTTAGTGAGGATGTAGAGTTCTCCGCCACCGTCGATCCTTGCCGCTTCGAGGACTTCCTCCGGGATGTTTGTCGTAAAGTATGTACGCATCATAATGACATTAAATGCGTTTAACAACAAACCGGGAACGATCAGAGCAAATATCGTATTTTTAATATGGAACATCTGTGTCCACATCATGTAGCCAGGAACTAGTCCACCATTGAACAACATGGTAAAGAAAATATAAAAGGCAAAAATATTTCTTCCCGGCAGATTTTTTCTGGACAACGGGTAAGCGTATAAAGTAGTCAGCATCAGGCTCGTCAGTGTTCCCACAATTGTCACGAAAAAGGATATTGCGTAGCCTCTGACAATGGAGGTACTGTCCATCAGCAAATATTTATAGGCGGACAGGTCGATCTCCGTGGGCCAGAACCGGTAGCCTGTCTTCACCAGTGCCGTCTCTGAAGTGATGGAAGAACTGAGCAACAGTATAAACGGCATGACACACATCAGAGACAATATAATTAATACGGTATTGATTACAACCTGGTATTTTGTATCTTTTATGACCATAATCTCATCTCCTTAAAACAGTGCATTTTCACGGCTGACCTTGCGGACGATCATATTGGCGGTCAGTACCAAAATGAATCCAACGATGGACTGATAGAAGCCTGCTGCCGCCGACATACCCACGTTGTTCAGTGTTGTTAGTCCACGATATACATAAGTGTCGATCGTATTAGTCACATCGATCAAGGCTCCGCTGTTCATAGGTACCTGATAAAACAGGCCGAAGTCTGAATAGAAAATACGTCCGATGGACATCAGCACCAGCGTGATGATTGTGGGTTTCAGACTGGATAGTGTCACATATCTGACCTGCTGCCATCTGGTAGCTCCGTCAATCACCGCCGCTTCATAATAGGTCTTGTCGATTCCCACCACCGTTGCGAAATAGATGATGCTGCTGTAGCCGAAATTTTTCCATAGATAGACAAATGTAATAATAAAAGGCCAATACTTTGGCTGGGAATACCAGGCGATGCCATTCTTGCCCAAAGGCTCCAAAATAGAGTTATTAATGAATCCGTTCTGTGTATTTAAAAAGCCATATACAATATAGCTGACGATGACTGTGGAGATCAGATAAGGGATCAGAATCAGCGTCTGATATAGTTTTTTCTTCGTCTTGGATCTCACGTCATTTAACAGAATTGCTACCGTAATGGCCAGGATATTCCCCAGGATAATAAATATTGCATTATATAATAATGTGTTTCTGGTAATATTCAGTGCATCTTTTGTGGCAAATAGATAAGTAAAGTTGTCAAGTCCGATCTTCGGGCTCTTAAACATTCCCAGTTTGTAATCATATTTTTCAAATGCCATGATCAGTCCCGCCATGGGGATATAGTTGTTGATAAAAATGTATACAGCACCGGGGATCAACATGAGATATAAAGGAAGATAACGTCTCCATTTTACGAAAGTACTCTTCTTATTCATGAGTATTACCTGTTCCTTTCTTTTGAAAGAGGTCCCACCAAAGAACTGGCGGGACCTCTTTTGGCTTCAAAGCTTATATTTTAGGTTTGGACGATTATTTTTATGATTTGTAGTGCTTTAGTTCTGCTCTGCAAGCCATGCATCCAGCTGTGCCTGCTTAGCTTCGATAATGGTGTTGATACCTGCTGCATCCAGTTCCTGATTCATCTGGGGGATAGCTGTCTCAGGATCCAAGCATCCGGTCAACAGACCTGCACGATATTTCTCTACTACATTGTTACATGCAGTTACTTCATTCAGTACTTCTGAGTTATCCCATACAAATCCTTTTGCAGGAGAGGGCTGTGCATTCTTATTGAACTCACCCAGTTGCTCCCATACATCAGGATCATCACCTTCCCATACATAGGTAATCTGTTCATTAGGCCAAGCCCAACCTACGGAAGAGTATGAAGTATTGGAAGAATCCACACCTTCCGGATAGGTGATCACACCCTTGCTCTCATCTGCGAATACCCAGTTGTCGCCTTCGATACCGTTGACTAACAGGTTGGATACTTCAGGGTTGGTGTACATCAAATTCAGCATCTGCATTGCCTTTTCAGGGTTCTTACTGTTATTAGCAATGCACCAGCTTGCATTTACCATGCTTGTGGTAGAATGGGGTGCACCGTTCTCCATCTGTACTACTACGATGTCTTTACCGCATTTTCTGGTCTCTTCTGCTTCAAATCCTGCCTTGAAGGAAGTGAAAGTACCAAAACCGACACCTGAGTTGAAGAATTCCTGATACCCTTCTGTGGTATTGACTGCATCCGGCATCATCAGACCTTCCTGTGCCCATTGGTATACCCACTTGCAATATTCCTTGAAGGAATCTGTATCGTAGAAATTCACTACCTGGGTACTGTCGAAAAGTGCATTTTCCAGTACGCCCAGATCATCGCTCAGCACGTCACATGCCCATGCCGGATAGATCATTGTTCCGCCGTTGGGAACCAGGGGATACATATCCGGATATGCTTCTTTTACTTTTCTTAGATTGGCATCCAAATCTTCGTAAGTCCATGGAGTGGAGTAGTCGATTCCCAGTTCATCCGCAATGGATTTTACCATTTCAAAGCCACGCCCCTGTGCCTTATCCTTGTTCATCGGTACTCCGTAGATACTTCCGGATACGGTAGAGCACCGCCAGTCATCCTCGGAGATACCGGACAATACATCCGGTGCATATTCTGCCAGCAGATCATCCAGGGCAACAATCTGGTTTGTAGTTGCCATGGTGGACATGGATACCTGCCAAGGCATTGCGAAGAACAAATCCAGATCTTCTCCGGAAGCCAGTGCCAGATTCAGCTGCTCTGAGCTTACGCCGGTCAGAAGGTTTACTTTTACGCCAATGGCGGGCTCTGTGATCTCGCTTACTGCTGCCGCAACCTTTTCTGCAGCCTCCGTGGTGGAATTATTGTACGCGTAGATGGTAATGGTGGTCACATCATCATTTGACGCTGCCGCCTGTGTGCTTCCTGCCGCACTGTCTGTGCCTGCGCTCTGTGAAGCGTTGTTATCTGTGGTAGATCCGCATCCTGCAAGAGTCGTTACTGCCATCGCGGTAGCAAGTCCTGTTGCCAATAACTTTTTGATTTTCATAAATTTTTTCTCCCTTCGTAGGTCTTCATTGATGATGAATTCATTATAAAAAAATCCCACGATCGTATCTATCTGTTAAAAAAGTTGTTTGTGTCAAAAAAATATGTTTTTTTACTTTCCTCCTTCCGGAATATCAAAAATGTCACATTCTATTGTAAAAAATGTGACATTTTGAAAAACTATTCGGTTGTGTGCCCGGTCTCTTCCCGATCCTCCGTAGGTGAGACCCCGTTGATCTTCTTATAGCTCTGGGAAAAATGGGAAAAGTTGGTATATCCCACTTTCATGGCGATCACACTGATGGGTAACGCCGTCTCCCGGACCATGTTCCGGGCAAGTGTCATTTTCTCTGAGATAATATATTCTTTTAATGACATTCCCGTTTTGTTTTTAAACAACGCGGAAATATAATTGGCGTTCAGGTGCACCGCATCGGCAATATCATCCCTCTTGATATCCTCATCCATGTGGCTTCGGATGTATTGGAATATCTCATCGATCTGGGTCTCCTTCCCCGACTCCGTATTCCGCAGTTCATGCAGTCTCGCCGTCACATATTTTACCAGCCATAACGTATCTTCCGTGTATGTATAGGCGGACATGGCACGCTGCATGATCTCTTCCTCCGGGAACAACTGCTCCATATCCATATTTAATTTCTGGAGTACCAGATAGATTACACCCATAATCTTCTGGTAAAACCGCATCAGATTTTTGGAATTCAGTTGATCCTCCGCCGCCAATCTCTGCAAGGTATCCGAAGCATCCTTTACCACGGTATCATACAGTTCATTTTCCAAAAGCTGTACCCAGTTCTCGCAGTAGTGTTCCTCTGCTTTCCGTTCCTTCTGCTTGCTCTCCTGCACATTGTAGATTCCTTCTTTGCGTCCAACATTGTTCTGGTCGGCTTTTTTCAGAATCCGCACTAGTTCCCAGACCGCCTGCCGATCCTCCAGTGCACCGTAATATATGGCAACTCCACAGTCAAAAAAATTCTGAAATGTAATCTGAAAACGTTCCATCTGATGATACATGGATTCTTCATTCAGTTCTGCCGCACTGTCGGTGCACAGAAGTACATAATAGATTCCCTTTTCCTGCTGATAGAGAAGTGCTTTCCAGGCGTAAGGGTAGAACAGTTCTTCCAGCACATTGGAAATCGTATCATATAACAGCGTCTGATCCCAGTTCTCCAGTCCCTTTCCCCAACGAACCACATCCATCAGGCACAGTCTGGAATTTTCCGCCACACGGATCCCCATTTCTCCAAGGTTCCGCATTGCTATTTCCACGTCATCCTTCTCCTCCGAGAACAGATCCGCTAACATTGCCCCCAGGACAAATCCCTTTTTGTTCTTCAGCAGCTGTCCGTAGCGGGAGTCCTCGTTGACCCGCTGTTTCATCCGGATCTTCTCCGCCGCTCTTCCGACGGCATCCTCAATCTCTTCATATCTCGCTGGCTGTAAAATATAGTCAAAGCTCCCCAACGCCACGGCCTCCTTGGCATACAGGAAGTCCGCATGTGCCGTCAGAAAAATGGTCTCCACATCCATTTCCTGCTTTCTACACCATGCCAACAGACTCAGCCCGTTTTCCACCGGCATTTCAATGTCGCACAGCATGATATCCACCTGCTTCTCCAACAGGACCTGTTTTGCTTCATATGCATTATATGCCTTGTATATCTGCGAAATCCCCAGACGATCCCAATGCACCCCAAACATGACACCGCTTACCACATTGATCTGATCATCTACTATTAATACATTCATCTTTTCCATAGGGTAAATACATCTCCACGCAAGCTCCGTTCGAGTTGCTATATAATATTGTTGCTTTTTCCTCATAACGTATTTTAATACGTTTCCAGACATTCTGGATACCGATCCCCGCGGTCTTCTCTTCTGCGAATTGTCCCTTGTTCAGAAAATGCAGCACATCTTCCGGAAAACCGGGACCGTTGTCCAGAATCGTAATACACACATAAGTATCCTCCGGCGTCTCTCCAGGGAGTAGCGATACCCGGATACTGATGAGCAGTGTTTTTTGGGACTGTACACCGTATTTCACTGCATTCTCCACGAAAGTCAGCACCGACAACGGCAGGATCTGAAATTCTTCCAGTTTTTCGTCCACGGCGATGCTGTAATTCACCGGTACGGACAATCCCAGCTGTGACAGTTTCAGGTAGGATTCCACGCTCTCCATCTCTTTCCGGACACTGATGGTATCTTCCTCATAAGCGATCACTTTTCTGAGATAAGAAGACAGCGCCAGAGTCAGTTCCTGAATGGAGCGGTATTCCTTCTGCTCCGCCAGCGCATAGAAATTCTTCAGGCAGTTCAGAAAAAAGTGGGGGCGGATCTGAATCTGTAAATACTGAATCGTTGCATTCTGAATCCTGTGCTCCTGCTCATAGGCATCGATCTTCAGCTTCTGTATCTGATCTATCATATGATTAAAGGTAGTCGCCATCAGACGGAATTCCTCCACATCACTGTTTTCCTCCGCGTAGGCGTTCAGATCACCCTCAGCGATCTCTTCCATGGTTGCTTTCAATCCCTCTAAGGGTGCCACAAAGAAACGATACATATAAAAATACAGAATCGGGATCAGCAGAATAAAAATAAAACTGCAAAACAGCAGAAACCACTGCAAAGCTCCCATATAGTTCCAGAAGCTTCCGTAGGGACTGATGTAATACTGCACCAGATCACCGTAGGGCAGCTGCTCATACACCACAAGGTATCGCTCCATTCCTTTCCCCGTGATGTAATAACCCTTGGAATTCTGTTTCAGTTCGATCTGTTTCTCTTCCAACAGATTTTTCTGATTCAGCGCCTGTCCGTCCTGCGTTGCATGGACCAGATAAGACGATTTTCCCTCAACTTCCGAGGAGGGCTTCATAAACTGGTCGAAATCCATGACCGCACCGATATACACCGAGCCGTATTTCAGAATCCGGATCAGGAAATAGTCATCCCCCACCGGAATAACATACCAGTCACTATTCAGTTCCCCCTGCTTCATCTCCTCATAGACAGCCCGACATATTCCAGACTGTTTGGTCGGCACATAGCGAGTACCCGTGGCATGTTTGATCCGGACCAGATCGTTACTCTCCGAATAAAATTCCAGTGCCACCAGTCCATCCACATCCGAAGTCAGATATTTTGTAAAATCTTCCAGAATGTTCTGCCCGCACAGATAAGCCTGTAATGACTCCAACGGATAATTGAGTCTCCTGAAATCATTTCCTACCATTTCCGAGATCATATAAGACTCGACCGTTTTAATACTTTTCTCATAAAATTGTTCGTAAATATAGCCGGTACCGGCTGCGCTCTGGGCAGCCTGCCGGTTCAGCGCTGTCATAGAATAAATATTATATATGATCAGCGTCACCGCAAGAGGCAATACCATAGCGCATACGGTCAGCAATAAACGTTTTCTTACTCTTTTCATTTCTTTATAATGTTATACTTTCAGATTCTTATTACGGTCTGACCGGCGTACCATCCGGCAGACGGCTGAACGACCAACCCCGCTTCCTCAAAACCGGAGAATTCCCGGATGCCAAATATCGTCCAGCACCAGTTTAGCATAAGGCCACACAAATAACAAATAAAATATTCCTGTTTGCCATTTCCCGCAAGGCTTGTTAAAATAAGGATATGAAAAAGAAAAATTTATGTAAAACGTTATTAAAAACCATATGTATCGTGCTGGGGATCCTCATCCTCGCACTGTTGGCTTACATCGTCTACCTCTATGCCAGTTATTACAGGATTGAGGATAATCAGGAACTGGTGGTGGAGGCACCGGTCGACGATACTACCACAGGTGCGGCTGCGGTGCTGGTTACGGATACGGAATATTCCGCAGTGACCTACAACATCGGCTTTGGTGCTTATCTGCCGGATTACAGCTTCTTCATGGACGGCGGTACCTCCTCCTGGGCGGAAAGCCCGGAGACCGTACAATATGCCATAAACGGTGCGGGAGAGCTGGTGAAGTCATTAGACCCGGATTTTGCGCTGATCCAGGAGATCGATCTGGATGCCACCAGAAGCTATCATACGGATGAATACGAGATGCTGCGCAACCTTCTGCCGGAATATACTACCGTATTTGCGCAGAATTATGATTCTGCCTTCCTGTTCTATCCGTTTACACAGCCCCACGGCAGCAGCCGGGCAGGACTTGGACTGTTCTCGAAATATCCGGTGTCTTCTGCTCTGCGCCGAAGCTTCCCCATCTCCACTTCCTTCAGCAAGTTCTTCGATCTGGACCGCTGCTACAGCGTCTCCCGGATCCCGGTGGACAATGGCAAGGAGCTGGTGATCTTCAATCTGCATATGTCCGCTTACGGCAACAGCGATGCCATCCGCCAGGGACAGATTGAGATGCTGTGCAATGATATGGCAAAAGAATACGAAGCCGGGAATTATGTGCTCTGCGGCGGCGACTTTAACCACGACCTGAAGGCTTCCGAAGAGGATACGGAGAGCTGTGAGTCCTGGGCATTTCCTTTTCCGAGAACGGAGCTGCCGGAGCATTTTGCTTTCTGCCTGGATCTGTTAAGTACAGAGGAGCAGGCAGCGCTCTGGAACAGTGCCAGAAACGCAGATATGGAATATGTCCCCGGTGTAACTTATACCGTAACTTTGGACGGATTCATTATCTCCGACAATATCGAGTGCCTGTCCTATGAGAATGTAAACACCGGCTATTCCTACTCCGACCATGATCCCGTGAAGATGGAGTTCGTGTTAAAATAGTGTCAAGATTTACAAAGTCTGTTGACAGTGCTTGTCCTTTTTCGTAGAATGAGGGCACAGTTAAGAGGGAGTAGTTCCCGGATGGTTTCTGATAGAATGATTACAGAATGTGTACGAAGCTGTCCGGAATGATAATCGTCATCACGTCCGTCGGACCGGTTATTATTGTAAGTAACGAGACTTTTATCGATCATTTTTGATGCGGTAAAAGTCTCTATTTTTATACTTTTTTCTAAGAATACAGACGCTTGCTGCAGGAAAGGACAGCTTATGGAATACATATTGTTACTCGTAGGATTTATACTTCTGATCAAAGGTGCGGACTTTTTCGTGGAGGGAAGCTCCTCCCTGGCGGGGATCCTGAAGGTTCCCAGTGTCATCATCGGTCTGACCATCGTTGCCATGGGCACCAGTGCTCCGGAGGCCTCCGTCAGCATCAATGCCGCACTGGCTGGCAGTAATGATATCGCCATCAGTAACGTCGTCGGCTCGAATATCTTCAATGGTCTGGTGGTCGTGGGTATCTGTGCATTCCTGCACAGTTTTATGCCCCACGGAGAGATCCTGAAGCGGGATATGCCGCTAAATATCCTGGTAACCGTCGTATTATGTCTGATGTTTTTAGATGGCAGCTTAAGCCGCATTGAGGGTGCAGTCCTGCTGCTTGGCATGATCGTATATCTCGGATTTATGATCTATTCTGCCCGGAAAAACAGAGAAGAGGGCGAACCCGGCAAGATTCTCTCCCTGCCCCGCAGCCTTTTGTATATTGCCGGAGGTCTGGCTGCCGTTATCTTCGGCGGTGATCTCGTCGTGGATAAAGCCTGTATCATTGCTACGAATTTTGGTGTCAGCCAGAATTTCATCGGACTGACCATTATCGCCATCGGCACCTCCCTGCCGGAGCTGGTGACCTCCATCGTTGCCACGAAAAAGGGAGACAGCGGACTGGCGCTGGGCAATGCCATCGGCTCCAACCTGTTCAACATCCTGTTTATCCTCGGAATGTCCGCGGTGATCAGCCCTCTGCATGTCCTCGGAGAGTCCGTCATCGACACCGTACTGCTCCTTGGCAGTGCCATTCTGCTCTTCGTATTTGCCCGTACCGGCAGACGCATGACCCGCAGTGAAGGGGCTGCGTGCGTGCTTCTGTATGTTGCATACACGGCTTACCTCTTCGTGAGATAACAGTGCGGCTATAGCCGCACACAAAAAGCGCACCTGGGGGGAGGTGCGCTTTTTTATTTAAGTTATTTGTGGCAGATATCTCTCCACTGGCAGTCTCCGCAAATGACCTTGCCATATCCCGGCTGCAGAATCTTCTCTTCCACGATCCGCTCAAATTCCGCAAAAGTCATTTCCTGACCTGTCTTTAATCCGGTGTATTTCAATACACCCGCATCATATCGGTCTACTTTCTCCGCAGACTCGCAGCTGCCACCCTTATTATGCGGGCAGGCGCTGCAGATCTCATCCGTCGCTCCGACAAGCTGCAGGGATGACGGTCCATTTTTTCCCAGAAGCCATTCCTTCACCTCCGCCATATGCTTAGTGAACCCTTCACTGTATCCCTTCCCTTCAAAAAAATACAGGCACATGCCGTGGTGCGGACGGATCCGGTAAGTTGTTGTCACTTCCATATCCGGTGTATCCTTTATTCCTGTCCGTTCAGCTTCAGAGCCTTAGACAGTCTCTTACTCAGTGTCAGTGCCAGTGCGATCTTCACCAGATCCGGAATGATGAAAGGAATTACACACCAGCCCAGTACGGTAGCCAGACCGACAGCTCCGGAATTCTGCGCATATACAACCATGAACCACACCGTTCCGATAGCATAGCACACGATCAGGCCCAGTACCATGGAGATACCCAGCACCCATGTCTTACGTCCGAACAGCTTCTCAATCAGCCACATCAGCAGTGCGGAGAATAAAAATCCAATGATGTAACCGCCGGTGTTGCCAAGTAACCGACCGATACCACCGGAGAAACCGGCAAATACGGGAATGCCTACTGCACCCAGTAAAATATAGATCAATACCGCAAGGCTTCCTCTCTTACCGCCCAGTACGCCGACTGCCAGGAATACTGCGAAGGTCTGTAACGTAAAAGGAACCGTCATCGGGATGGAGATCCAGGAGCAGATCGCGATCAGAACCGCAAATACCGCAATGTACACCATGTCATAAGTCTTGCTTCGTGTTGTCGTCTGTGTTGTCATAATAAAAAACCATGCCTTTCTGTCAGATGTCTTTTGTAAAAACCTCTGTCAGAATAGCATGGTGTTTTTTAATTGTCAACCATTTTTATAATATAGTTAACAATCAAGTAGATTCCCTGGTCAGAACTGCTTCATCGTATTCTTATTCCGGTACATATCCTTATCTGCACGCTCACGCACCTTCTCCGGATCCGTATCATCCGCCGTGAATACAGCATGCCCATAGGCAATTCCCACAGGAACGGGAATGATGTTCTTGTGATTCAATATCTCTACATCCTGATCGATCTTATGCATCACACGTTCTATCTTAAAAAATCTTCCCTTCGGAATGATACAGCAGAATTCATCCCCGCCAATGCGATAACATTTCCCATAGCGTTCAAAATTGTCCTCTATGATATGTGCCGCGTTGATAATATACTCATCCCCTGCCCTGTGGCCATATTGATCGTTACACTGCTTAAGATTGTTCAGGTCAAAGGTCACTATGACATATCCTTCAAAATCCTTCTCGTTTTTCACAAAATAATCATAAGCATTTCGATTATACATGCCGGTCATGGAATCATTCAGGGCAAACTGCTCCAGCTCCTCTGCCCTTCGACCTTTTTTCAGTCGGGCAACCGTCTGTCTGGCGGATTCTATTCCCAGCACCACAATAAAGAGCAAGAAAGAGCTTCTGCCAAATACACCTACGGCGTTACCGGCTTTATAATAGCCGCCCACATCTATAATAGTAGCAAAAAATACAAGCAGCAGTGCCCCTACACATGCCTTCAGCCTCTGATCCAGCTGCCTTCTGACAATTTTGCTGCAGATGACCACCAGCAGGTATAGAATCGTCAGAATCATCAACACATGCGTCATCCACAGGCTTCTCCGGAACTCATATATCTCTGTTGCATTCAGTATATGCGTCAGGACGATCAATGCCAGATTAGCATTACAGATAATTCTACAAAACCGGTCATCCCTGATCTCCAGAAAGCTCTTCACAAACAGGATACAGGACATCGGCAACAGCATGAGCGTAGCAAATGCCAGATAAGAGCATCCCTGCCTGTTGGCCAGGAGCAGCGTTGCCACATCCGTCTCATTGGCCGACCATATTCCCAGCAGAATGGAAAAAATACCCAGATACAATAAGGTCCCGTCGATCCGGCTGCCGCTGCGGATAACGATCCAATAAATACTAATATACAATCCTATCAGTATCACCATCATGCTGATGAGAAAGGAAGGCATTGCCCGGCGCATCACCCCACGATAAATATTATAGCCGCCACCGATATAAAACGTCTTCTGCTGACCTGCCGCTTCCGGATAACAGGGGGTGAACTGTACCTGCAGGCTGCTCACATTACTTGAATACCTGACAATATTCCAGGTCCAGCCCGGAGTATTTCCCCATATGCCGGGCACAGCATCCAGCCGGTAGATCAGCTTCCCATCTGCATACACCGCAATCTCCTGATGTGCCGAATAAAACACGATCGAGTTCGTCTCATCATCGTTTTGATCCAATATAAAATCGTACAGCTCCCTGCCGTCATCCAAGACACTGACTGCGTCCGGCGTACACTCCTGTAATGACTTTACCTCCGGCGCACTGCCTGATGTACAGATCATGCACAGAAGCACCATGGCAAATACGACTGATGCGATTATAATAAGCTTTCCCTGTTCCTTCTCCATTACTTCCCTCAATATCCAACGTACTGTTTAGTACTATGGTACTAGATCCCGTATCATTTGTCAACACAGTCTCGTGGCTATCTCATGTTTGAAAATATTGTAATTCTGCTCATCCACTCCGCTTTCGATGAGATGGTCCAGATAATAGTCTCTTTTTATCTCCTTTTCCATAATGTTTTTCGCTCCTAAAAGATATTATCCCTTTATATGACAATTCCATTGCAATGGTCAATCTCATGCTGAATAATCTGTGCTGTCCAACCTGAATACTTTCCATGCTGTTTCTTAAAGTTCTGATCAAGATAGTCCACTTCTATTTCCTGATATCTCGTACATGGTCTTACACCTTCCAGAGAAAGACATCCTTCCTCAGTCTGATATGCTCCGGATTTCTTTGTTATTACCGGATTTATCATTGCAAACTGAAATGGTCCGGCTGCTACTACAATGATATTCTTTTTTACTCCAATCATATTGGCAGCCATACCAACACAGTGTTCTAAATTTGCCTTAAGTGTATCAAGCAAATCAGTCACAATCTGTTTATCTGCCTCTGTTGCATCCACTGACTTCTGTGCCAGGAATAGCGGATCATGCATTATCTTCTTTACCATTAATTCCATCCCTTCCATACATCAGGCTGATATCCAAGTGTAGATTGCTTTCCGTTTCTTACTACCGGTGTTTTAATTACCTGCGGATTCTCCAGTACCTTTTCCAGTTTATCTTCGTCTGCAATATACTTAATAAGAGCAAGTATATCCTGATCTTTTCCATCCCAGTTAATCATGTTTTCAAGACCGCCATTAGCCTGTGCAACAGAAGTAAACTCTCCCTTGCTCATGCCTTTTTCTTTCATATCAATGAACTGATACTTTATGCCACGTTCCTTGAAGAAACGTTCTGCTTTCTTGGTATCATTGCATTTCTTGGTTCCAAAAATCTGTATATTCATCTGCTTCACCTACCGCAAATCATAAAGTTTCATTTTCTCTGCATTTCTATATACATTGTCTATAAATAATTTTTCTTAATCTCCTTCATAATGATTTCTTTACATTCCTCACTCATGTAAAACATCGTCGTCCGAAACGGAAATCCCTGCTTCGTTAATTCCTTCATCTTCGATGCACTTAACGGCTTTTTCAGAACCGTAAAATCATCCAGATGCATGTAATACTCATAATCCTTATAACCATCGCAGTCCTTCTTCTCCAGTTTTCCGTCCGCTGTACCGTATGCGATAATGCCATAGCCACTCTTGTATAAAAAAACAGTGTCTCCCCGCTGGAGCTTTCCGATCTTCTCTCTCCAGCCCGGATAATAAGCCGCTGCCTTCTGCTCGTTTATCATATCATCCGTGTGAATCTTATTATTGGAATAGTTGGTATTTAAAACATAATTATTCCCTTCATACTCCAGATAACCCTCGATGGGAGAATACATATTGAACTCAATATAATGTTCCCCATTGATCTCAAACACCCAGTAAATAATAGCATCGATACTCAAGCCGTTGTTCTTCCAATATCTGATCGCATCTACTGTATTCTGATCAAGTCCGTTGGTAACAATAAGGAAATGCTGGTGCATGTTAAAATCACTCTTGCGCAATGCTTTATCATCCGGAAGATCGAAATACTGCTTATGTATCTCCAACAACTCTGCATTGGATTTGCTGTATTTCTGAAACAGTTCATTCAACTCATCATAATTGCTGCTGCCATATAACTGTCCATACCGAAGCACCTGCAGGAGATTTTCCCTATCCGAGCTCCATCTCTTCAGTTCCAGAATATATAAATCCCCATTCCTGTCAATCGCAAGAATGTCCGGTTCCTCCTGCCTCGGACGCTCATTGAAAATCGTGAGCAGATCGTTGGAATAAATAAAATCCTGAATATGCGAAGACATCAGACGCTGCAAATCCAGTTCTTTCCAGCCGATCTCCGCTAAGGTGACACGTTTTACTTTCGTATAATCCTGCTTGTTTGGGTTCAATTTATATAGCATAGTTACTACCTCTTCGTCGGCTGTACGCCTACTCCATACTCTTTCTGATCTTATCAATCAATGTCACATCCGCCGGAAGCCACTGCACAGAATCCAGTTCCTCCTTCGTCAGCCACCTGGCGGCCTCCGCCTCGAGAAGCTTCAACTCTCCTGAAGCGACCTCACACCAGAAACAATCCATAGATAAATGAAATGCCGGGTAATCGTACTCTATGGTATCTATCAGGTCTCCGACCTTAACCGTGGCATCCAGTTCCTCCCGGATCTCTCTGACAACTGCCTGCTGTGAAGTCTCCCCGGCTTCGATCTTCCCACCGGGAAATTCCCAGCCGCCTTTGAATTCTCCGTAGCCCCTCGCGGTGGAAAATATCTTGGTTTTGTGCTCTATGGAATCGCAGATCACGGCTGCGACTACGCGAATGGTTTTCATACTGCCTCGTTCCTTTCAAGCAATACTGCGCAACATATATCAACCCTTTTTTGAAAAAAGGAGCCGTCATATTTACAACCGGTTTCACTCTATAATTGGCATTGCATTAAACGCTAATGCCAATTCTCTTTTAGCATTTTTAATCTTCTTTTTGTAGTCAACTACTTCCCGAAGAACTTTCTCACAGTTTTCATCTGTCATTGTCGTCACTATTTCCAAGCGAAGTCTGGCTCGTGAAGCACCAACATAAAAACGTTGAACAGCTTCACTGCCAAAAGTATCCTCATCGACATCTATAAGAATAATTGCATCCGCCTCCAAACCCTTGAATTTTCTACATGTTGTAAAAACTTTTTTCTTGAAAGTACCATTATCACTATTCTCTTTAAGGATACTCTTAAACTCACTTTTACAAGTCAAAATGACAACGTCCGTAATACCTTCATTCTTTAATTCATCTATCAGTGTTTCGATTCTCTCTATAGCTTCCTGCGAATCTTCTCTGAAATGTATTCTTGCCGGTACACCTTTTATTGCCCCATCATACAGTTTGGGGGTTCTCTGTGATATCGGTTTCAATGATGTTATCGCAATATTTTCTGTGTTTCTGCAATTTTTATATAATGTTAGTTTGCAATCGGCTTCACTAATATACTTCGGAATTCGAGAGGCCTGAATAAGTTGTAGCCGATCATAAAATACATAAAACGTGCCTTCTACCTCATCATTATCAATAACAGCATCATGAATTGTTTGAAGCAAATTAGCTTCCTCTATTTCCTCGCGTCCAAAATCCTGGCCTTCATCTACAATCACATGTCTATATGGAAATGCACCCGAAATGTACATATCCAAAACTCTTTCTTCCGTAATTTGATAATTCGGCTCTTCTGTCTTTCCAATTTTACACGCGAATTTATCTATTGTCATATAATCTATCATCTCATGATGATATTCACTGTCTAAATAATCTCGAAGCATAACATTGTAACAAAGGAACAAAACTCTCTCTCCGTTAACAGCATGTCGGGTTGCTTTTTCAACAGCAATCATTGTTTTTCCTGTTCCCGCTGCGCCGTTAATAACCGCTGATTTTTGCTCAACCAAATAATTTAACAGTCCTTCCTGCTCCTTTAGCAATCTATGAAAGACAATCTTCTTTAAATCACTGTCAAAACTTTTAGATGGAAAGATGTTAAACTCTGGACATATAATCTCTCTGATAATACGTCTTACATCTTGGCTGCTTAAGTCTGTCTTAATATGATTTTCAAGCTCAATAGCAAATATCGCACTAATATAAGGTTCCGGATTTTCCAGTGCTTCCATAGTAAGTGTAATCTGCCGATCTGCTTCTTTGGGGAATTTAATACCACGCATTTTTTCTTTTGAAATTGATGGAAACCAAACTGCATGTAAAAACTTACATCTCGGGACAATATCTTTTAATGCACTGTTTTGTACAGTATTCAATAAATCCCACTTATTTCCTGCTGCCTGATTATAAGGGCCTCCGTGTTTCATAATATGACCACTTGCATATTTCCAATATCCGTCCTCATAATTTACAGCGCCCGCTTTAGCTTCTATACATAGCAACCCCTTTGTTGGGTTGAAAATAACAAAATCTGCCTCCCCCTCATGAAGTACATTTTCTTCTACATATACATTCTTAAAAGAATGTACAATATAATAATCTTCCGGTAATTTCTTCAGTGCATCAAACATAGCTCCTTCCAAACTGACCGGATCATAATCTCTCGGCATTTCCGGTATCATTATTGCCATATCATTTCTCCTTCAACGCAGACAATATACTATCAGCATTAACATCCTCGGAGCCCAAATAATAACACTTCCACTCGCTTTTTGCTGCTATAGTATACTCTTCATCATTCTCAGCTCCAAATATCATTATTTTAGTTTCGGGCCAATACAGGTCGACATTATAGTAGTTCGAGTCTCCCAACACTTGAAAAGTTCCTGCTTGATATGGCTTTTCACTGTTCTGATACTCTTCTGCTTTGGAAATCATTTCTTTAATCACTTCTTTTTCATGCTTATTCAAAGAAAACTGAAGCATATTCCTCCATACATCGGTATAATCTACATTTTTCAAATCCATTCCCACTTCAGTTATAAGAAGCTGATTCTTTCTCTCGTTTTTTTCTTCATCCCCCTTTTTTAACACTGTCGCATTTTCTTTTTGATAAATATAGTGTGAGAAAAACCCTATTTCCGGTTCTTCGTAAGTTCCAACTATTACTCCTCTGTCTAAAAACACATTATATTCCTCACAACTTGTTTCAGGCACGAGAGTACAGGCATAACAAGCAGACAAATTGAGAGAATCTCGTCCCTGTCCCATACTTAAACTACACACCGGATCATTCGAGCAAGTCATAGCACTTTCTATAGCTCTCTTAAAAATTGTAGGAAATGTATCTGGTCTTCCTTGCCGGACGAGTCCTCCCATAGTTCCCTCTGAGTCACCACTTGCCGTATAAATCAAAATACCTGACATATTTTTCCCTTCTGAGGCCTCACTGCAATAGATTCTTTCTTTAATTGATGCTATACTATATCCGCATTCAAAACTCAGTTGTTTCATTAGCAAATGAGACAGTGTATGTAACAAAAGGAATTTAGCAGATATAGTTCTGGGGCGAATATCTCCATAATACGATTTAGCATAATTTTCATTAAGATGATCAACACGACGTTGTACTCCGATATTATTTGTTCTCCATGCATCAATGGCATCCTCATCCAACTCTATAAAAATACCTTCACCGCGAACATCATATCCGGGATACCAATTCGTACTATCCTCTTTTATCAAAACCTTCTTAATTTTTCCGCCATTATTCGAATTATCATCGTCCAATGGTTCCAGTCTCGAAAAACCTACTAAAGCTTGAACTTCTCTTACCTTGTGAATCAAAGATATATTTTTTACACACGGCAAACCAAATTGTTCCACATATGTAGCTTCACGTATGAATTCTCCGTTTTTATCCTCTTGTACCACTTCTCCGCTTAAAGCTTCATACTCTTCTGCTCTGTATTTAACACCTGTGGTAGTGTAGTTATCATCAGCTGTGTTACTCCATCTTCTCATCAGTATAGGTTTTATAGCATCTTCTGTTTGTCCTATATCTCGCCCTATTTTTGAGGCATATTCACTGATCTTCTGTGAAATGACTTTTTCTTTCATTTCCTGTGAAGTTTCAATCCTCATATCGGATAATGTTTTTATCGATTCGGTTATTGCCTTTTTTAAGTCGGAGAAAAAAACACTTTTCTGTATTTTCGCTGTCAATTGACTCGAGTAAGGCGGAATCACCAGCGAACTGACAATCATCGGAAAATATACCGAAGATCCACCACGCTGCAAAACATGCGGATATTCTTCACAAAATTCTTTTGTATTCTTCCAGGGATGCCGTCCTGTACACGCAAACCCATATTCATATCCTGTAGCCTTATCAAGATTCGCTAACGCATTTTTATCAAATGCTCCCTTAAGTGTTGCTCTTGCATGACAATTTTCACATGTAATTGTTAGGCCTTCCAATCCCTCTGTCGATGAAGCACTTGTTGTAAACCTAAGTCTTGGATTTTCACAGATTTTTTTTGCTCCGAAAAGATTTTTGGCATGAACCCACTTTATCCAAGGGAAATCATCAATGTGTCCGTGTCCGCAGGCAACTATGATACGTGCTACCACCAACTCTTGAAAACACGATGGACATTTTAAATTTTTAACCATATAGGGATCATTTGCATTCAACTTTTTACATTTGGGGCTGGCATTATATTCCTGTATCCAATCTTTCAGGGGTTTAAAAGATCTACAACGAGGACAAAAATACCACTCCGGAAATCTTGCATATGCAATACCGCTCTGATATCTTCCGTCATCCTTGCTTCCCGGCATCCCAAAGAAATCAACATGAAGCACTTTTTCCAATCGTTCATCATGTATCTCAACCACATTTCCTTCCCATGTTTCAGGTGCGGCAGTCATTAACGTCTGCTCCGGGAAGTCAACCATTGCGCCGACTCCGTATTGAAGAACCGCTTGGGACGCTCTTACCGAATGTGTGATTTTATTTAATTGAATTTTTTCATATTCAGAGTCCATATTCTTAATCCTTCCATATTAATACGCTGCTTCCAACCGAAATATCGACATTTCTCATGGATGTCATGGTATCAAATGCATTATCATTTTTACTGGTGTTATATGCTTTCATCAGCCTAGCATCACCGTCTTCAGGATAGTTAATCATATACTTTTCACCATAAAAGAAATGATCATCTTCGTATCCTTCTTCTAGATTCTCCCAGCCATCTAAAAATACAGCTATTTCCTCTCGAATTTCATTTTCCTCGGTATCAGTTCCGGGATTTATCTTGCTGATAATATCATTATTTCTGGTAACAATATATTCAACAATCGAATCGATCTCCTTCTTATATTTTTCACGAGTAAATTTTCCCGCAGCATTCTCTGGAGTTAATTCCGGAACCAACTGTCTCAGTAAAGCAATTATAATAGCATGTAGTGCTCTGTCTCTTGCTGGTTTTGAAAAAGGTGTAACCCCCGTCGGCTCCACATGTTTGTAAAAAGATTCATGGTATCCCACAAACTGTTCATAGTGTGATCTATCCCTACTCTTAGAGCCATCATACATAGTAAAAGCTACCCCCGGATATGATCTTCCGACACGACTCGATGCTTGAATATATTCACTTGTCAGCTTAGGTTGCCCGACAAGTAGCATTACATTCAATCGTGCCACATCTATACCAACGGAAATCATGTTTGTAGCCAACAAAATATTTGATGGCCATCTTTTGTTTTCAATGTTTTCTTTACTGTATGTAAGTTTTTCGAGTTTATCTAAAGTTTCATTTAAACGAGTAGTAGATACACGACTTGTCAATTCGTCCGCATTAGTAATAGTTCGAGCATCTTTATTTGTTCCCAAACGATACGCCATTCGTTTAATAAAATCTTTAACATCATCATCAACAAGCGTTGAACACTTTCCTAAATCTTTCAAACTATTAAAATATACAGTAAGTGTCCAATATTTATCTTTAATTTCATCCGGTAAATTCATTGTATGAATTTTCTGAAGTAATGCTGCTATAGACCTAATCTCCATCATTGCCTTTGTCTTACCTGACGGCATTAATCCAACATACTTTCTTCCATATACCCCTTTTTCGTAATCAATTACTGATTCTCTTGCAAAAAAAGAGTCTTCTGCGTCAATTCCCGGATGTGGAAATTGACAAACTTCTCTGTCATACAGCGATGAACATTGCTCTGCAGCACGTCTGATAGTAGCTGTTGACGCTATAATTTTGGTTTTGTTCCCTTTGCTGCTGCAAATAGCATCAATAGCCGCCTCATATAGCCCAACCATTGTACCTAACGGACCTGATATTAAATGCAATTCATCTTGAATAATAAGTTCGGGAGCTCTATTTTTTCTGCCAATTCCAAAAAACACACCTATTCTGGGATTCCAAGGTAGCATGGCAAACTTATCTACTGTTCCAAACAATAATGTCGGCGGATTTTGATACAATTCTTCATCAACAATCTGTATTGGCAACTTTCCTTGTATATTAAAAAAACATGCTTCCTGAGGACAGAATAATTCAAAATGAGTATTATTTTTCATTCTGTATCCCCATTCTCCTATCTTCTTATGTCCTCTCTTATCTTGAACCATCTTTGTTCCACACCATGGACATTTAAGAACTTGAAACTTATTATGTCGGTCCTTTTGATAATCCAATTCCTCTACAGTTGCTTTATACAACTGTGTTAGTTCAAACTTGGCCTTAACATTTTTGTTGGGAGTATGATCACCGCCAATCCACAAGCCAATAGTTATTGGTTCAGCCCCCAAATCATATTTTCCGTAGATCGGCTTTTTATCCGTTGCATCAACTCGGATATATTCACATGCGCAAATAAGAGTAGACGCACGTGTAAACTGTTGAGCCGCTAAAAGTCTTAACGTATACCGCATAATAACTGTAGTTCCGTCTGAGTCTTCCTTATGGGCAAGTCGTCTGTAAAAAATAGAAAAGGCAGTCAGTCCAAGATAAGCCTCCGTTTTTCCACCACCTGTCGGGAACCATATCAGATCGACCAGCTCCCTGTCATTCGAGCTATCCTCAACTATGGATTTTATACTCATCAATAGAAATGCTATCTGAAAAGGTCTCCATGAATATGGATCTTCCAGAATTTCTTCAACGTTATAATAATTTATTCTATCCAACAAATCCGTCAGTTGTTCATCATAAGGATATCTGCTTACATCAGCGGTTTTTTCTTGGAGTTTTAAATGAGCTCGTTGCATAAACATAGCTCTGTTCGCCAATTGAAATGCATTCCACGATAGTTCATCGGCTTCCAGTATTTCAATTCCTTCGTGCATTCTCTCGGAAGCAGCTTCACAACCGGAAATATTCTTTTCAGCAATATGCTGATACTTTGCATCTAAAGACTCTGTCCTTTGCTTAATGTCCTCTATCCACTTATCATAAGCTTCTACAATTAATAAAAGTTTGTCACATTTAACTTTTTTTTCATCTTTTACCAAATCCGACATGTACTTCATGGACAATACTTCTTTAGTTACTTTCGAATCTGACGGAAGATTAAAATCCATAGACGGAACTTCACTCACGGGAAAATAATTACTATATACCTCTCCCCTTCCCACTTCATCTACATTCCACGAAATCGAAGTCCCGAGACCTGTTCCGTATACTTTTTTATTTCGATATTGAAGTGCAAGTGACTGTTCTTCATCATTTAAATCAAAGATATCAACATTTTCTCCATACTCAACAAAAGTAAATTCATTATTTTCGCTGTTAATCCTTATTTCAGGCTGAAAAAGGCAAAGTTTTGCGCTCGATTTCCCAGTATCATCATTAACAAACATAATCGTTAATGACCATATATCATTACCCATATTTCTCCGTAGTGCGGTAATCTTTGCTCCCGTTTCATCCAACTTTTTATTTTGATCAATATAATCGGAATTAGTAAAATCCAATTCAACATCGCAATAATGCGGTTCTCTGACATATCCCTTTCCAAGCTGATCGGAAAGTTTGTACATCATAGTAATTATGCCGTATTCATCCCCTCCGAGCAAATCTCTTTCTTTTATCGCAATTATAGATTTTCTTTTCAATCCTCCGGATGTTAACCGTAAAGTTTTTTCTTTTCTGTCTAAATAAACACAATAATCGAGTTCCTCTGGGAGTTCATAATCTTCCGGTATATTGTCATATGGGATGCGGCAATCAATAGCCAATGCTTTTCTATATGTTGCAAAGCTTACGCTGCAATTAACCCTATTACAGTCTCCTTTAATAAAGAAAGTAATTCCCATGGAAGATGGCATATTTTGTGTGGCCAATCCAATCTCCTCATCAAGGTTTTCTTCATCAGCGTTCTCCTCTGCATGATGGTGTTTCACAAATCCTTCTTCATTATCGATTTTTATCGTTTCCTCTTCAGGCTGCACATCACTGTCTAATTCCTCTACACGCGACGCATCATTGTTATCAGCATTCATTTTGGTATTCTGAGTAAAAAGAACACCTACAGAATATCTCGTATTGGGAGCATCTGAAATAAGCTCATGTTCCTCATCGGGAATAGAAATTTCCGATCCCGGTCCCATAAGTTCTTTTTTTACTAAATCGATATATTCATCTCTGGTTTTTATCATCTTCTGTTTGTCTGTCATATATCCCCCTTAAATAGAAATCGGTCTGTTGGCCATTCCCGCGGGAACAACCATTTCGACTTGTGCAATGCGTTCTACTCTCTTTATTTCCGCTAGAGTATCTATTTTTTCAAAAATAAAATTCATACCGGATCCCTCTTTGGTAATCCTCCCGCTCAATTTATTAACGACTGCAGTTCCTACTTGGTCCAAAATTTTTCTTCTGATTGACCTTATCTCTCGACAAGCTTCGAATATCTCTTCCGGATTATCTTTAAGTTCGTCAACACCGGTAATATTTCCTATATGTCGTATTGAATCTACATTTCTCGGCCCCACTGTGTGCGAGTCCTCATCAAGCCAATTTAAAATTGTTTGCTCATGAACGGTTGCACCATCTTTCAGCAATAACTCCGCAACTTTCCTTGCTGTAAATCTTTGTGCATGCATAAAGTCAACTAATGAATTTTTCCATAAATTAGCCTTTATGTAATTTTTCTTTGAACTATCATCCAACCAGCCGTCTTGAAAGAGCTTTGTTAAAATCGAAGTAACAATATCTTTGGTATCATCATTATTTTTTGTAAAAACTATAGAATCTCCTTCGCAAATCTCTTGTACTTCTACCTCCTTTACAACACCTATTGTTTCATCCAGTACATATGCCTTATAATGCTTACTTAGGTACGCTTTTGTATCGTCATCAAAAGCAGCTACCACAGCAATGGCGGTGTTTACCATACCCTCACATCCCGTATTACTTCTATATTCCGAATTAACAGAAGTTATATCAGCATTGAAAATATACTCCTCCATTTCCTTTTCAAAATCTTCAGTCTCTTTTTCCTCAGATGTTATTGCTTCGCCTTGCTCCTGCATGGTAACAATAAGCGTCGATTTTTTCTGCAATTGATTAATTCTATTGTGCGATGACTTATTCTTAAAATAGTATCCTGCTTTTTCACTTTCATACAAAACTGAAATGATCGTTGATGCAGCATTACACGTGAATGTATTGAATGCTTTTCCCTCATAATCTCCAAGCACAATAACACATTCATACATTTGTGAATTATCAAATCTATTTGGAGTAGTAAAATATTTTTTTCTGAAAAAATAATCGGAAAACATTCCTGAGCCCTTCAACATAGTTATATAATATGCCTTTGGAACAACAATTGCTGTTTTTTCACCAACATGTGAATATAAATACCGCCGTAACCATTCGTATTTACCTGTAATCTTCTCCTCTTGCTCTAATATCTTTTCCAGTAAATGAATCGTTATCTCGGCTTTTTCTTGTAAGACTTTTGGAAATTCGGATAATAGTATTTCCATTTCTTTAATCTTTTCGTTTGGAGTGTTTACATCAATAATTCCCTTTTCTCTGGCTACGGAGAACCTATCCATTGGAAAAGGTGCTGTAACAAACAGTTTCATTAACGAATACGCCAGCAGAATAAAACGTTCTTTTTCATCAGTAGTATATTCATTACGCTTTATGGCAATAATGTGCTTTTTAAATTCGTAAACAATTTCTTTTTCAAGACCATTTTCTTCAAGTACGATTAATTTATTATCCTTTTCAATTATTGTATTGACTTGTTTCGAAAGTTTAAGAGTATAATCATTAATTTCCGCAATATCAGTAGTACTGTTTTCCAACAAGAAATCTTTTGTACATGCAAAAACCTCTGTTTCCTCAATATCCAAAGTTAATTCAAAAGCCAATTCACTGTCTATTGAAGAAGAAATATAAACATATTGAAGTGATTTACGATTTATTAACTCGTGTAATTCCGAGTACCCTCTGGAAATAGAATCTTCTCCCAATACTATTAACCCTAAATGTCTGTTTCCTCGCCTTGACAAGAGTAATTGTCTTGCAGCCGAAACTTTTGCTGTAAATTTAAGTGTGGGTTCGTTCTTTCCCGTATTCCCACCGTACCGATACTCATCTTCTTCCGTAAAATATGATGCCGTTACTAATTCCAATAAACTAATTTTCTTTTTACCAAAAGCCAAGCTAATATTTTTGACTAAATAATCAACCCTGTCACGAGGTGCAACAATAACACATGACGTATCTAAAACACTGGGAATGTTTTCTTTTGTAAAGCCCAATACTTCCACAAAAAAATCATCTCTTAGTGAAGACTTTTTTCTTATACCTCTCCCATCCATCCGAACCGAGTCGCCATTATAAGGTTCAATATTTCTCCAACTTTTTTCCGGTATATAATTTACAGAAGTACCACCTTGTGTAAGTTTAATATATTTCTTACCACTTTCAGCTCTTATCTCACTACCATCTACAAATCCGCCAAAAAAATAGCGACTCTTCTTGTTCTGGCCATATAAAACTATATCCCCCTCTGAAAATGAATTAACGACATCTCCCGTTTCCACCTTATTGGAAATAAGGTTAAAAATCATAGCATACGTCACAAGCATTGCGTCAAAACAAAACGACCCTGTATGCATGATAAGACCGATATTATGATCTCGTTTTGAAAATGTCTGTGTTAAATACTGTCCGAAAGATTTTAACAGTTTTTCTTTTGATATCGTTTGCCCTTGAATTCGTATTTCGATTTTTTTTAAAACTTCGTAAATTTTATTTTCCTCCAATTGCACTTTCCCCTTCGCAAAGTATATTTGTCGTGTTGTCCTATCGATTATGTTATATATTTCCTAAGTCCCTCAAATACAATACTTGGCGTTTTTACAAATGACGATGTTTTGATTCTAAATAACTCTCTTCCCGAATTATATATTCGAATATAAAGTTCATCGTTATAAACCGATACCGTGTCATTAATTTTTACAAACAATTCTCTTGCATTATCCTGAACTCTCAAATTATCTCGAATTCTACGGAGTTCATAAACTAATCTATAATCCGCCTCTGTCCTAATATTAAACAACTCAAAGGTAGATTTGCTGTTATGTAGCAAAAAGAAATTACTGTATCTTGGTCGATACACCCAATCTTTTTCAAATTCTATCTTTGAATTAAGCCTTACCCATTTCTTTATAGTGAACTTATAGCACATAGCGCTCGGATTAGTTCGTCCGCCAAGATCATTAATCTCTTTTCGAGGAACAACGGCAGTTTCTATCACCTCACCATAGTAACTAACTCCTGCATCTTCTCCGAATAATTTTTTTGAATGATAAATTGCAATATAATCGATCTGATGATAATTTTCGTCCATACTTCCAACCGGAACATAGTAGTGTTTTTTATTAAAACATTCCTTCCATTGTTCTCTTGATCCCAGTGATCCAACAAGAACATCTTCCCTTGTCCAATCAACTTTTTCTAATTTTTCTTCAATTCCCCTTGGCAAAATTGCTTTGTCATATGCACTGGCATCTGATTCCCCAACAAGCTTTGTCAATAATTCTTCCGCTATTTTAGTTTTTCCGGGCATAAACGGTAATCCGCCAATGTTAACCGTATCTATACTTTTACAAAACTGATGGGATCGATACTCTTCTTCGTCATTTGGGTACGGAAAAAGTACATATGCTCCAAACATCAATTTTTCACTAATATTTCCATCTTTTACAACAATTGCATCCCTATATCGATGCATAGTATTGATATCTTCCACTTTCGGTCCCGGTTTCTTTTCATTGTCCGGATAATGTTCATCCGGGTTCATTTCAACTTTATATTTTGCATCAAATACATATTGAAATTCAGCTTTTTTTCCTTCAACACCTACTCTTTTTGTAAGTTTAAGTACAGTATCGGGAATTTGTTTTACTGTATCCGACGGGTACTCACCGGGATTATAGATTAGTTCAAAAACATCCCCTGTATTTGTATCAAGAAAGCGCACCCGCGATTTGCTGTCTTTCGATATCGTAACTGTAATCCCTTTTCTACTCGTTTTTATAATATTACCGCCATCATCCAAAAGTGTATATTTTCTCTTCATAATATCAACGAGCTTAATGAAACACCAATATTCATATAATGTAGAGGTTTCTTTTACCGAAAAGCTAAATATCTCGCCACTAAAGGATATTCCCCTCTGAATTAATTCAAAATATCTGTACAATTCTCTGTATCCCGGTGCCATTTGAAATACCAATGACATAGTATTGACGTCTTTAAGTCTTGAAATATCTGAAAAAATCGGATTTTTCAATTGTACGCTAATCTTAGATACCATATCATCAATTCTTTCCACCACCATAGAATCCGCCATTTTATCAGGTTCTTTAAAACTTGCCAAATACATGCGTTTAAACTTAAGTAATTGCTTAACAGTGTTTATAAACATAAATTTAACCAGCTGATTTTCAGTTGTGTCATATGTAATAGTCTTCTGAACCCCAAGAGCTCTGTTAAACATCTTTTTCCCGTTATTACAACTTATCTGCTCCGGGTGCTTTTCTAACCACAATATGGTTTTGCTATCCGTCTGCTTTAGTTTATGACTCGGAACCACTGTGTGTTTTTTTAACAATTTATGAGTCGGAGATTGCATTATTACCTTAGTTGCTCTATAGTACTTATCAAAAAGCTGATTAATAAGCGTAAAGAAAATTGCCGGCACATTAGTTCTTGATTCACATGTTGTTCCTAATGAATAGGTGGAATTAATGAAATCAATAACCGCCCCTTCAACCATTTCATTTATATCGTTTCGAATCAATTCGTAATCATCTTTATATGAAAGTTTAGACGGAAATACCTCTATTTCAATTAACAAACGATTCCCCAAAGAATCATAAAAGATAAGATTTGAGTACCCTACGTCATTACCGAAATTAATTACTCCGGTTAAGCGATTCGGTTCATCATCATCTACCGTTGTAATCGCTTCTCTTATATGCTTATTTGCATGTTCAAAATACAATGGTTTGTTTTTCAATGACTTAGCGCTTACGATATAATCCGATTGCTCAAAAAATAAAGGTTCTGTTTCCTCAAGAGCATAATTTTCTCCGGATACACCACACTCATTTCCCGCAATATTAAGTTTTTCAATTTTACCCCATATTTCAATCTTGGACTGCTGTTGTGAAAGAGCATCAGAAGAAAGAGAAGGTTCCTTTCTTCTCTTAACAGTGACGCGTATATCCGAGGCAACCACATCAATTATTTGATTAGACCCAGAAAGAGGTAAAATCATCGTCTTCATATCTCCTAAGCATCTTACATATTTTCTCAGCACTTTTGGGGAAATCAACCGTGTTGTTCTCCATTAAATAATTTTCCATCTTTTGAGCGTCTGTCTGTCCGTTTTTCTGTGCATACGGTCCAGCACAAAGTTTGAATAATTCCCTTAAAATATTTGCTAATTTTTCCGAACTTCCTTGAATACGCGGAAGTACTTTCTGCATTATCTGGTTATCAAACGCCTCTCTGTCAGATAGCAGCCCAAACTTTTTGTTATACAGCATGTAGAAGACTATCTCATCCCGCACTCTATATCCAAAATGTGCATCTCCCTTCTGTAAAACAGAATTTATGTTAGATATCCTATCATTTATTGTTATGACATCTTCCCATTGATCGACGCAATCTATTCTTAATCTCAAATAATTTGCTCTTAAAAATTCATTGTCTACAACTACGGCTTCAGGTTTTTTCACTAAAATCTCATCAGACAAATCAAAATCAACATATGAAAATTCTATGGTATTTGCTCTGTCTAACACCTTTTTGCTAAACGGAAATGTGGTTTCATCCATATTAACGGTTCCCACTATGTACAAATTTTCAGGTATCATTAAATTCGAATATAGGTCTTCTGCGTTCTTGTCCCCGCAATAACAACTCCTTGGAATCAACTTGTCTGTAATTATCTCATGTTCATCCCAATCCCTTGTTTCCATAACAGAAAGAAAGTCACTGAAATAATATTCAACACGAGCCAAATTCATTTCATCAAGGCACAAAATATAAGGCAGTTTACGTTGATCATCTGCAGCCTTTTTTATAAATTCAATAATTGCTCCCGGGATAAAATGATTATCCAAATTTACATGTCCAAAAAGATCCGTAGAATCAGACCAATCAGGTTTCACCGCCACTTGTTTATAACGACCATCACCATATGCACCTATTGCCTCAGCAAATAATCGAACCAGTCTGGTTTTGCCGGTTCCGCTGGTTCCGGCCAAAAGGACAAACGGTTTTGCCTTCAAGCTAAGATAGAAATTGGCTAATAAATTCTCATCATATTTGAATCCTTTTGCATTAATATATTCAGATATTTTATTGATCTGATCTCTCGGCGACAACTTTTCACCTTCTTTCGTATTCTTATTTTTCCCCAATTTTACATAAACTTTGTCATAATACGTCTCGTATGCTTCAATGAATTTTAACAAGTCAGCATATAATTCATCATCTTCAGGCAATGTCTCCAAAGTATACTTTATGTAATATATGCATCCTGCATCATACGGTTTAGATCCTGTATCAATCGGGTCAAATTGTAAGCCACTCAATTGACCTATTTTACTTCGTATATTACTTGCCCGTAACCGAAGGCTTTCTGTTGTTTTGCTATTGTTTGCAGTAGCAATTCCCGTAAAGGCAAGCTTTCCGGAACCGTCTCCTCCCTGTGCTATATCCGTTGCTCCCTGGTTTAGAGTTAAAAATAATTCCTTTGTATCCTTATTAAGAAGGTATACTATGTAAACCCCTTTTTGTGCTGATGTAGTTATACGCTTATCAAAAACCGCAATCCAAGGCACATCGGTCCACCTACCTGCTCCGACACTCCCTTTCACTTTATATATCTCTTCATCACAATGTGATTGTATTTCATTCGCAATGTCTCTTCTCACAAGTTCACCAAATGGGCGCTTAAAATTATCCTTATCACGAGCAGCAGATAGTTCGTATGCATACTGATCAATGAACTTATATAACATTTCTTTTAAACTATCTCTCATCCAATACCCCTATTCTACGATTGAATCCACCCACGCATCCACATCCCTATCTGGCATGCCTGGTCTACAGGAATTTATCATGTGTGCCCACACAACATTTTCACGAAAAGGGCTGCTTAACGAAGCAACTCTATAATAATCTTTTCCGTCAGCTTCTTTTTCATCAAGTGCGATCTGACTTAATTGAAGTCGTTCTATTGATTTTAAATTCACCGTCATATAAGGTATCTTCTGTGGCAATTCTGGTAACGGGACCTTAGCATAATTATATCCTGTATTGATATATTTCTTGACATCTCTTTTTACATTATCCCTATCTGGTGTTTCAGCAGTTGTTTTGTACAATGATCCAGCATTTTCGCATTTTGCCACTAAAATATAAGTATCTAATTTTGCTCTAGCCATATCACATGATGGAGTCAATATAACATAATACTTTGCTGCCTTTGCCACTTGCGAATCATCCCCATCATTTTTCCTAATTATATCAGCCGCCATAAGTTTTTCATTCATTGGCGGATACTCATACTCAATCCACGCAGGAGGGGTGAACTCTTCCTCCACGTGAGAAAATGAATTTTGTATCCTTTTTGTTAACATATACTTAACAACATTTACATCTGTATTTCTAATATTAAAAAAATATGCCATAGCACGTGCCGAGGCTAAAAGTGATTTATTTAATTCCCTTTTTGATTCTTTCACAGCCAAAATATATGGTTCCCACTGTTCAATTTTATTAATAACTACTTGTTCATCACCCTTAGGTATTATTTCAATCATAGGATTGTTTTCAGCAATATGAGTCACAGCATCCGATATAGTTGATGCTATTGCAGAAAAAACTATAATCGGTACAAAATCTCTCTCATAAATGGCATTAAAAATAGGATCTCCTTCATCAGTGCTTTCTGCATCGTACATCCAATCCATAACAACCAAATCCGGATCATACATAGTTAAATTACCAGCTGCATCACCGAATGTGCAATTCTTATACTCCCACTCGTTTTTTTCTTTAATAAAATCAACTATTCCTTGTATTGCTTCTGTTTTATCTTCTATAAATAGTATTTTCATTTTATCTTTTGATCGGAATATCTACCACCAAAGAAGCTCCTCCTATTTTTCCTGGTTGTATTACTCCAACTTCTCCTCCGTATGCTTTTATGATCTCTGTTACTATTACCAAGCCCATCCCAATTCCTTTGGGTTTTGAAGTGACTCCTGGTACAAATATACGTTCTGAATTATTTTTATCTATGCCTTTTCCATTATCATTTACTGAGATACGGCACATTCCCTCCTTGCATTCTTCTACATTTACTGATAACTGCTTTGAACCATCGTTTTCTTGCATCCAATAACAGGCATTATCAAACAAATTAATAAAAACAGTCTGCAATTCACTAATCGGTACTAATGCCTCCAAAGTTTCGCCAACTTTATTATCGAGTAGCACCCCTTCACTCATTTTTTTGGATGAAATAAGATTAAAACTTTTATCTATTGCACTTCTTAGGTTCACAGGTGGAATTCGTTTTCTCAAATCACGTTTATATAATGGTGCAAAACTGTTAGTAACGTCTAAAATCCTTTTGTGGCTGCTTAATGCTCCTGAGTAGTATGCATGGGTCCTCTCATCTTCTGGCAGAAATCGCCCTATACGATCTAAAAAGCGCTTGATTGTAGTCATTCCCGTTAGTATTTCATGCATGATTACAATAGCAATTGATCCCAACGAGGCTGTTTGTGCATAATAAACAAGGCGTTCATTCAACTCTTGTAGCTGCAACTCATTCTTTTCATGATAGTCTTTTATATACTCTACTATTTCATTTGCATTGGCACCATTTTTAGCTGCATTTTCTACTGATTCAACTAATTCTCCAGACGACAATGGTGACAATATTTCTGACAATGCCTCGCCTTTTTTTCCTTCTTCTTTATCTATATTTCTTTCTCTTTGAAGCGCATCTACAACTTCAAGCATTATTTCAACAAACTGTTTATATTGAAAAGTGTCTGCTAATTTTTCTCTATCTGTCGTATCCTTAATATTAGGGTTTTGTTTATTACTTATCTGAACTATTCCTATAATCTGATTAGTACTTAATCTACGTCCAATTTGACTAATACGTCTTGCGTCCAATCCAAGCCAGTCTCTGCTTGTCTCTGATTTTGGCAATACAAGAACTTTGTCCCTATAAACCGATATTCCCTTATACAATTTTATACTTGCTCTAATGTCCCTTTTACCAATAGAAAAACGTTCCGAAACACTCTGTAAACTCTCTGAATCCATATCCCAAGCTCTAAGTTCAAACGAAAAAGGACCAGCTATATATTCTTTCAACTCCTTTTCAACATTCAGCAAATCAGAATTGTCCTTATAATTTTCAAATGTCCACTCTATTGTTTCAACATTTTCTCTTCTCTTAGTTTCTCCTTCAAATAAATACTTATATTTTATAGAGCCTTTGGAATCAACTTCGCCCACAATCTTATAGGTAGGCTTATCAATAAAACTCTTAGGCTTAACGCTAATACCTTCTGTATCATTCAATGTTGTAACTCGTATATCGAAATCATTTATGCCTTCAAACGGTGTAATCAATCTTGAGAGTTCATTCATTAAGTCAGCAATTTTTTCTGAATTATCCCAATTTTCGTTTAAATTTTGGATAATAATTGTTGTTCCTGTATTTTTAACATCATCCAACATTCTTAATTCCATTTGACAATCATCAATTTTATCAATTTCATTAAAAAGACTCCAGTCAAAAAATGCTTCCATCGCAGGACCATTATCCGTTTTGGTAATCATTGTCATCGTTCTTCCAAGTCGTGCTGCTGAGAAACGCCCTAATCCCTTATTTCCAGAAACAACCCTAGTATGTTCAATTCCATTAATTATTCGCTTGACCGTTGGATTATTTTTTTTGTATGGTGTCGCAATAGTAGCCCATGCATTAACAATTACATCCTTTGTCATTCCACAGCCATCATCTTTTATAACAATTCTAGGATTTCCTCTTTCGTCTTTGTCAAATCGTATATCAACCAATAATGCATATGCATCGTATGCATTTTTAACAAGTTCCAAAACCGCTACACTATCACTTGTAACCAATTCTTCACCAAATGCTGCAAACGCACGTGGATGAATCTGAATTTTTATTTTTTCAGAGCTTTCCATATATAAACACCTCTCTACGCAAACATTTTGGAAGTTAATTAACAAAATAATATTTTGTTGATCTTCCTTTCTCCGTTCGATAAATTTTTTTCCCTTTTTCCAGTTTTCTAAGTATATAAGAAGCATTCTCTGGTTTTATTTGAAGAGTTTTGGCTATAGATTTTCGGGTTATACCTCCTTCGCGTCTATCAAGATTTTTTAAAACTACTTCATAATTTTTATTTAAAACACTTAACTGTTTATATATAAACTCAGCCATTGTTTCTATTACAGGTATAGAGACAGCATTTCCAAACTGCTTATACTGTTGACTTTCTGGAACATTCTTTGGAAATGCAAATGTTTCCTTTCCCGTTTGTGAATCAATAAACCCATACCCAATAAATCCTTGCAATCTTCCCCATTCAGTAGGAGTCATCATTCTCACATTCTTTGAATTTAACCCTCCTTTTTTTCTAAGACTTGCTTCCTCTTCAACTGTGTGTTCCGGCATTGTTTGTATAATAAGATTACGTTCCCTTCCAGACCCCCCCGTTGCCATTATAGTATTAGCATAGGTTCTATGATGATCTAGACTATTCAATATATAATATCCATACCCATTTCCATTATCCTTTTGTCGTTTTTCATGTTTTTCCAACGTCTCCAGATATTTTGCTGACATGTAATAGTGCAAATCAACATCATGATCTAATATATCATTCAAGTACTTGTTTAGATTTGGATTATTCAAAAGATGAGTGTTCAATCCCCTTGGTAATTCATTTATAAATTCATCCGAATCCAATAACTCTCCATATAAATCCCTATCAAACGCAATAAAATATGCTCTTGGCCGGTTTTGTGGTAACCCAAAATCCTTAGTGTTACGCACAAATGAATCCTTGTTGTACTTTAATACTCCATCATCTTCATGAGACACCCCAATAACCTTGTAATTTAACCTCTTTTCCAAAGTATCAACAATCACCTTAATTGTCCTTTTCTTATCATGAGATACAATATTCTGTACGTTCTCCAAAAATACAACCTTAGGTCTTCTACGTTCTATAATTTGCGTTATGTGAAAAAATATAGTTCCTTTAGTTGGATCACCAAACCCTTCCAAATTTCCCTGGCTACTAAACGGTTGACACGGAAAACCCGCTAACAGAACATCATAATCACACTGTGCAACTACTTCCTTAAATTCTTCCGAAGTCAAATCATTTCTAGGATTTTCCTTAAATAAAGACTCATATGTACGCGCAGCATATTCATCAATCTCTGCTGATAATACATTTTCAAAGTGACCAGTTCTCCAGAATCCTTGCCTTATTCCACCTATCCCAGCACATAAATCTATTGTTTTATACATATATCACTACTATTCTCCATCTACTAATATTTTCTCCAGTAATATCTTCAGGAGTGACAGTGTATATAATGCGCACACTTCCACTCCAGATCACTCTTCTAACGCCTTCTGTATTACATCTGCGCATTCCTTACAATGTGTCTTTATATCTCGTCCCCAAAATCGTAATACCTTCCATCCATCATCTTCCAGGGCCTTGTTTACTTCTTTGTCTCTCTCAATATTTCTTTCAATTTTAGGTATCCAAAAATCCTTATGAGATTTGAAATCTCCTTTTCTGTTCTTCCAATCATATCCGTGCCAAAATTCACTGTCACAAAAAATGGCTACCTTCTTCGATTTAAACACAATATCGGGTTTCCCAACTATTCCATTTACATTCTTTCGGTATCTTAATCCTCGATTCCATAGTTCTTTTCGCAACATAATTTCTATGTCTGAATCTTTATTTTTTACTTGTTTCATATTAAAACTTATTTGTTCTTTTGTTTTTTTTGACATAGATATTCCTCAATCTGTTACATTTTTACCTTTCTCTTATCTTTCGGTTTTTGAGCATTTTTAGGAATAAGCCATCTATTTCCAAGCATAATAGCTCCCTCTACCCTTCCTTCTTTGCACAAAATATCAACACGTCTTTGAGAAATGCTCCACTCTTTTGCAACCTGCGCCGTAGTTAGTAAATCCATTCATATTCTCCTTTAGATTTGTCCCTATACTAGATATTATTCCTCTTTGCGAACAATTACAAGAAATATGACTGTTTAACCATTAATTTTATTCCCATCTTACTCAAATCACATTACTCTATCATCCATTCTGTATCTTCAAAACTTCTGCATGTAATGATGTAATATGAAACATCAAATGTTAATATAATCATTTATAAAGACATAATGCTATCCCTACAATAATCTACTACTTCCAAAAGTTTTAATCTCTTGCAGCAATGTACCTTCTCTCAATGCACTCTGAATTCATCAAGTATAACGGCAGCCTCTTCTATATTGAACTCAATCAACATCTCTAAAAATTCTTCAAATGCTTTCATTAACTCTTTATCTGCTTTAATATCGTCATTAAAGTCCAAAAAAGCCTTGGTAATAATTTTATTTATTACAAATTCACTATTTATTATAACTTTTTCACATTTTGAAAAATCATGTTTGCACTTTTGAAACGACTCATTTATCGGGATGATCACCTCTGGTAAGAGTTCCGTAATATGCATTTGATCTATTACATATAACAAATTTTTTAAATAAAGCCACCCATACTTCACCCAAAGGTTATTCAAAAACATTTTATCCTTATAGGAATATTTTGTTTGTAACTCATTCCAATCATGCATATGGTATTTTCCCAAAGTAAGAAACATCATAACATAAAGATTATGCTTCACATTTTCATCAGCAATTAATGCTATTTTGTTTTCAATCCTTGCCACTATTACCTCACACTTCTTTCTAACAGCTTTATTATCATATCCGTCAAAATACACCGTTAACAAATGGCATGAAATATCTTCATATAATTCATATACGTCAGAATTCATTTGTGCAAAATCAGGGAAATCAAACAGCATATCTATTATAGCTGAATAATATTCATTGCCCGTTAATTCATTATTAATAAATTCCTTTACTTCTCCAATCGCATATGCGTCTAAATATTCATAGTAATCTTTTACACTTGCAATAATCGACAAGATGTATGGAAAGATCTTTCCCATTATTCTTCTAAACTCTTCATCTTCAAAATTTAATCCGCAATTTGATATATAACATAATGTTTGAATATCACTATCCTCTATATTCCATGTGCTCAAATCCTTTTTTTCTTCATTCACAAGTAATTTTTTTATAATTTCTTCTCTGCTACTTTGGTAAAATTCAATTTCATTCTTCTCAAAAATTTCTTTTACCCAGATAGGTGGTTTTCCTCTATTCGGCTGATATTCAATATTCTTGCTCTTTTCATTGAGTTTAGATACATTATATTTATAGTATGTCATTTTGTCCTCTGACATTGCAATAATTGTATAAAATAAATTTTTGGCCAACTTTTTATTCTGTGGCAAATATCCCTTTAATTGTGAAGTAATCTTAGAAATAATTCCTTGTTGCCCTTTATATAAAAGACAATTTAGCATTTGACGTTTCATTTTCTCCTTTACTGAAAAATCTAATTCAAATTCAATTTGTCTATAAAGTACTTTAACCAAACCTATTTCAAATGCAAAAATTCCATTATTAAAAATACTCTCTATTCCATCCAGCCAAATATTGCATAATCTAGAGCGTTCCTCTAATGTTATTTCTTTTTGGGCTAATACATATGCAATTATCATTATAAGATCATTTTGTAGTTGTCCAGGAACATCCGTACTTTCTATTAAATCTTGTAATTTAGTAATCGTCTCAAAGCAATCTTGTAATCCAATTTTTCCATCTACCATCAAAGAATTACAATTACATATTATTTTTTTGAAATCGTCCTTATCTCTGTTATATTTACTTTTAGCATTTTCTTCAACAATTTTCCTAGCTGCACCCGTTATTTTAGGAATGACTGCATATGTATGCTCATCAACTTTGTTCATAACAGCGTTTCGTAAATCCATTTTCTGTATTTGTAAATGTTGTCTGGCATTATCACCTTTATTTGGAATAATTGAATACAAATAATCAAGGCGCTTCTCTGCTTTTTCCTTATATTCACCACCTAAGAGTTGCATCTTTATAGTTATATCTTGCAATGAATCATTTGATTTTACTTTAATGTCATACCTTTGTTTAATTTCCGGAATTCCTACTGACATAAGCACCAGTTTTTCATATAATTGTCTATTCGAATCAGGAGACAATATTCCGATTTTCTGACTATCTAGCATAACCAATTCAATACTTGACGCTAAAAAAGCCGAATATCCTGGAATAACTTCTTCGCAGTTTCGTCCTATTTCAGCGATGACAGAAAGCATCATAATATTGTTAGCCTCTTGTAAAATCTTAGACTTAATATAGTCTGCAAATTTTATTACTACTGTTTTATCATTATGTTCAGAGTTTATTTCACGTATAGCTTTTTGAGTAAATAAATAAATTCCGTCGCTTAATAATGCATGGACTCGATTCTCCTGAATTCCTACCAACCAAAAAATCGGATTGTATATAAAATTCCTTCCTTCATTGGGTGAATTTTCCCATACACTTATATTATATACACTCTCGGGAGATAATGCCTTTATTGAATCAGCCACATGATTTGTAAGTCTAATCAACCATTCAAGTGCAACTATCCAGTTATATTGTACAAGTACATTTAAAAATCCATTTTCATATACCTTTTTATATTCATAACTATAGTAACCAGCTTTTCTAGACAATCCACATTCTTCAGTATCCTCTATTAAATTTTGACTATAACAAAAAGCATTTTTATCATATTGGGGATTCTTTATCCAATACGTATCTGCCACTTTACACAAATCTTCAGGAAGTTGCAGTGCAAGTGCCGGTACAGTGTTTTTTAAAATATATTTTATTATCTCCTCATCTAGGTGATGTTTTCTATCCTCTATACTCAGATACCCGCTGATTCGTTCCTCCCAAAAATGTTTAATCCATCCTTTAGACTTTTTTGCCATTCTATATATTGGCATTAAACATATATTTATATCATCTGACAAATGAAACTGATTTTCCTGCAAAGAATTATGCATCTTCTCTTCAATATAAAATTCAAGTATACTGCAAGCATGTTCCAATGCGGCATCATCGTTCTCAAAATTTTGGGAATAGTCCTCGCACAATTTTAATACCTTTTTTTCTACACCATTTTCTTTATATATACCGCTGTTAAAAATTATATTAATTAAACATGGTCTGCCTATTCCAATTGGCTCTAATTTTGAATAAACGTTTTCATATTTTAAATTAATTATAGTTGTTTCAAATGCAAAATTATTAGTAAGCCTAACAAATTCCCATAGCAAATCACCGGAAATAGAATCAGCATACTCCTCAAAAAATTCACTGCAAAAATTTGATTTCACAATTCCTATCATCGTCTGTTCTTTCCAATCCATAGGAATTTTATTTGTCTCTAACAGTTTATATAAGAATTTCTCTCTGTTTCCTTTCGAAAAAAGTTTGTTTTCTACCCATATTTGATATCTGCGATATATACATCTTCCCATATTCATTAGATTTGAAAAGAAAACATCATACTCATTTTTGCAATCATCATACTTTTCATCAATAAATCTTTCAAAACAAATATCCTCAAAAATATCATATTTAAGACGTATTGTATTATCTGCACAAGAGGTAATAATATTCTCCGACTGCAAAATATTAACTATTTCTTCCCCTACTTCTTCCTTTCTTACACCCAGAAGGAATTTTTTTGCTCTATCAAACACTATTTTTTCTACAGCATTTCTAATGTCCGAAGTTTTAATTCCATATAAAAATTGCTTTCCACTCATGCATATCACTTGTGTCCAAATTAAATTTCTAAAGCTATCTACATCTTCAATTTTTTTAGAATCCTTTATTTCCTTAATAATCAAATTAAGATAAAACGGCGAACGTAAAAGTTGAATATATGATTTTGTGCTCCATAATTCCTGTATTATTTTGTATTTTTTAGCCACCCCGATAATTTGATTATCTGTAAGCAGGGAAATATCATATTTCTTTATCTTATAAATATTTTCAATTTTTACAAATGCAGTCCTATCACAAGATCTGCATGACGTTACTACATATATGTTATTATACCCCTTGACAGTTTCATAAATTTGCTGTAAAGTATCCAATTTTGTTTTTGCACCGTCAGCTATAAACTCCAATGCGTCAATATAAATAACAAGTTTTTTTTGACCTATATATTTAGCAACCTTATCAACATTCACTCCCCATATGTCTTCCAAGGATCTTGCTTCCGAAATTTTTTCTGCTCTGGCATAAAGTAATAGTTCTTCATTTTCAAGCATAATCTTACACAAGGCAGATTTACCAGAACCAGCTTCTCCTTGTATGGAAATAAAATTTAAATTATCTTCTTGTATTTGTTTTATCTCTTCCGATCTATCAATTATATATTCATCATTAATAAAGTAATCAATGTTGTTATTAATCAATGCTTTACTCAGTGTAATAGCTTTTTCAAATTTATCGCCTATTTGAATCAATAAATCATTCTCGCTCTGCAAAAAATCATATAACGCAGTTTGAAATTTAATATCTGTTTTTGCCTTTTGGATTATATCATCTGTTGTAATCAGATTGTCTTTTTTAGTGAATGCAATGCTTCCTATTTGAAATTCACCTGTATAATCTTTTACATCGTTCACACTATCATTGCTAATAACAAAGAAAAACAACTTCTTCACATCTTTAAGTTCTCTCGATTTACTATCTCGTATTTTTTCTAGAGTTGATTTCACTTTTAAAGGTATATCCTGGATTGTGCTTACTTGAACATACAATTTATTATCTTCTGAAATCAAATCAACATATGGAAAATTTGATTTTGCTACATTTAAATTTAAGAATTTCTGTCCAAACCACAGTTTGCAAATCTCCTGTGCAAAAATTTCATATAAAGTTGCTGTATCAAATAGCCCCTTTTTATTTAAAGCTTCTATTTTAGCCTTATACGCTACTATGTATTCACTTATATAATTGACTTTTTCAGCAGTCTCTATCAATATTTTGCCCTCTTTCATTTCATATAATTTTGTCTACTCTATTTTATAATACCTCTCCAAATCTTCCCTCATCTGCCCTTTCACTCTCTCCCAATCCCCCTCGCTCATCTTCGCCAGCAGCGCATGATTCAGCGAGATCACTCCCAGGTCCTTCGAGTAGTACATAAATCTCTTTCTCTCGAACTTTTCAAAAGGATTGGTCAGCATGCTGCTTTTGATCATTTTCCGGTCTTTCAGAGTCTCGGCATTATAAGGGCAGCTGGGGCGATCCACCGGCAGTCCCTTATCGATCCTGTCCTGATAAAAGGCTATGTAATCTGTCAGTACATCCTCGATCTTCGCATCGCCTATCGTGTCCATATGATCGATAAAGGACAACAGGAACGGCATTTTATAGGACAGTGAATAATCTCTTTCCTCAAGGAATACAAAAAAGTCATCCCGAACGGTTTCATCATTATGCTCCTGAATGTTCAGTTCTTTTCTGTATTTCTCCACATCCTCCGGGCTGAACAGGCTGATCTTCTTGCTGCCGAAGGGGAACTCCACCGTTGGTGTGATCTTCCCCTTACGGATCCAGCTGGTGATCGTTCCGGTGTTGACAAAGTACTCTCTCGCCAGCTGTTCCTGACTATAGTAATCCCCATACTTTTCTTCAAAGGTATGGATGTCCACTTCCACGATCCGTTCCACGCGCTCTGTGATGCCATCGATCTCGATCATTTGTCCCGGCAGGTAATCCTGTCTGGTGATATCGCCGAACGGAACATATAATGAGTTTCCGAAGATAGCATGCATACTGCAGGGTCTTACCATGGCTCCGTATTCATCTACCACATCAATGACGAACACATTTTTCTTGATAGATGTCCGGCGCAATCCTCTGCCGATCTGTTGAAGATACAGCACTTTCGACAGCGTCGGACGCGCCATAACGAGGATTCCGAGTTCCGGATAGTCCCAGCCTTCCGAGATCATATCGCAGGCACAGAGGAAACGTATCTTATGCTCCTTGAACTCCTGCATAACCTTCTCCGGGTGTTTTGTATCTCCACTGTAATCCTGCGCTGAGATACCGGCTGCGTTCAGCAGGTGTGCCATCTCTTTGGTATGCGCCTTGTTGATACAGAAGATAATTCCCTGACGTTTTCCGACATCTCCCTCTGTGAAATAGTCCTTCAGCACATTTACGATCAATTCATTTCGGGAAGTGACACGCACACTCTTCTCCAGATCCGCATTCACATAATCTTTTCCGTTAAAACGGACATGGCTCAGATCAATATTCGTCTCGATCCGGTAGACACTCGCCCTCGCCACAACTCCCTTCTCCATTGCATCCTTCAGAGAAAGCTCTGTTGTATAATTTCCGAAGATTTCTTCCAGTCTCTTTTTATCCGGGCGCTGATCCGTCGCTGTCAATCCTACGAGGAATTCCGGCGCATAGTATTGGATCACCCGCTTTAACATCGGAGCTACCGCGTGGTGCGCCTCATCCACTACAATATAGGAATAATAATCCCTTGGTTTTTCATGGTAATGTCTTACTGCATAGCTGTAAGTCTTAATATCAATCCGGTCCTGCAACGGCTGCAGGTCCTTGTCGATTCTCTCTTTCCAGTCCGCAATGATATTCGTATTCGGTGCCAGGATCAATGCCCGGAACTGCTCTTTTCCAGCTGCAAATTTCTGAATATCTTCTTCTACGATCCGGGATTTTCCCGCTGCGGTAGGTAATACAATGAGGAATGCACGAATTCCTTTTTCCCGCCGTTCCTGTATCTGTGCAAGGCTGATCTCCTGGTGCTCATACAGCTCCGTTTTACGTTCCAACAGCAATCCCGCTTCCCGGAATCCGCCGGTGTCTTTTCCCAGGTAAGACCGGATGTCATCCTCAATACGATCCTTGAATCGGCAATCTTCCGTGGAAAAACGGTATAGCTTTAATCCCCACAATGCGCAGGTATTCTGCTTGCGCAATTGTTTCCGATAGCCCTCTATTCCGATCAGCTGCGGATGGTGGTAATGAATTCCGTTTTCCTCAATCGCCACTCTGCTGTCTGCGGTATCTACGAGATAATCGAGGAAATAATTGTTGCCGTCTTCATCGGATATCCAGAATTCTTTTTGCAGGTATTTCAATGCCCGCATACCGTAGACATCCGTGAAATTCTGTTCAAACAGCAGTTCCAGCGGTGATGAATCCGCATGCTCTCCTCTTTCTGAGATCCTTTTGGTAGAGTGCAACACTTCCTGTCGGCTTCTCTGCAGGCATTTTTCTATCGTTTTCGGATCGAATCCCAGGAATCGGAACACTCTCCGGTATATTTTCATATAGTGATTTTGTTTATCTGTGATCAGTGTATAAGGAAAAATCTGCTCGCCATCCCGGCAGGAGCAGATTTCATCATCGATAATGACCATGTCCACTCCATCATCATAAAAGTGACTCACACCGCCATTCGGATAAGTCACTGTCTCCCGGAGGACATAGTTCGGATATGCAATTAAGAATTGATCTTTTTCAGGAATAGATTCAGCCATCTTTCTTCCCTGTCCGGTCGTACATCTTCTGTCAGAAAGTTCCGCAGCTGCTGTAAACTCGTATGTTTTTTCAGCAGCTGCTCCAGTTTCTCTTCTGTGAGATCCAGAAAATATCTGCCGTTCCTTTCCCCTTCAAATACACCATACTTAAATGACATGTACAAAATGCCTTGCGGCTTCAGTGCCTTCTCGATGCGATATAACACTTCATCCAGTTCCCCATAGGATAAATGTAGCAACGATGAGCACGCCCAGATACCGTCATACACTTCCGATGCATCCAGCTCTTGGAACAACTGGCATTTCACCGGAATCCCCGTGTACTCTGATGCCAACGCGCACAATTCTGCGGAGCCGTCGATCGCGTCTACCCGATAGCCATGCTCCAGGAAATATTTCGTATCCCTTCCTGAGCCGCAGCCCAGGTCCAGAATCTTCGCCCCTACAGGAAGTCCTTCTATAAATTCATTCTGCATTACATGAAAATCTACATTACGCGTGTTCTCCACAAAATCGGCGGCATTTTGATCATAATATTGAATTGTCTGATTCTTTTTACTTTTTTCGCTCATTTAAAAGTATCATAGCATATTTTCAGGCATACTGCAATCTATGTAAAATTGCTCCCTATATTATATACATGACAATATGCGACAGAATCTTACAAACTTTTTTAATCTTTCAAGCAGCCAATCGGAACGATTTTGACTCCCCTATCCGTTGTATATGCCATAGGTGCATTCGCACATATCACAATCAGTGCAGATGGCTCCCTATAGACAGCCCGTGGATGATCCACATTTTTGATGGCTCTTTGATTATATTTTTGAATCACTTCTTTAAATTTTGAGAGAGATTTTTCAGCATCAGGTATCTTATTCGCACCTGTCTTAATCTCAATAAGCGCATATCTTCCATCTTCCATTTGATATACAGCGTCAGCTTCCATCCCCGTATCATCTGTATAATGAAGTACTCGTGCATTATGATTTTCTGCATATACCAGCAGATCTCTTAAAACCAAATTTTCAAAAACATGGCCAAATAAATCTAAATCATTGTAAAAATACTCCGGATTAATACCAAGAGCCGCTAATCCGATAGACGGATCAATAAAAATATGCTTTTTCGCTGTCCTTATTGCCGTTTTTGAACGGATCTGCGGTGTCCAGGCATCAATATCTTTTATAACAAATAAACTTTCCAGCGCATCAATATATGATGCAAGTGTTATATCCGTTACATTTTGGGTTGCCTTAATATCGGCATAAATACTTGTTCTCTTTGCCGTAGTTGCCATATTTCTTGCATATGACCATAATAGTGCTCTTGTCCATTCGGGATTTCTCTTCACTCCATCAATAGCTGTAATATCCTTATGGATAATTTGCCTATAATAATCTTTTGCAATTTCCAATTTAGCGCTATCTTTTGATAATGCCAGACACCTCGGCCATCCGCCTCGGCATACTGCAAAAAATAACTGTTCCAGATTTGTCTCCGACATAATTCCATCTATATCATAGTTTGGATCTTCCAGAATTTTTGCCAAAGATATTTTTCCATTTGACTCACCTGTTTCCCATAATGTCATGGGATACATGGTAATTTCCGTTATCCTTCCTGTTCCCGTATGGGGGGTATCTATCTTTTTGCTCGCCGAACCTGTCAGAAAATATTGTCCAACATTTTCCGGATGGTCGTCGCAATCTTTTCGGATAGTTCCCCATATTTTTACAGCATCCTGCCACTCGTCAAACAAAATCGGTTTCTCATTTTTTAAAAACAGCTTGGGTGCAGTCTCTGCCACAGCAATGTATCCATCTCTTTTATCCTCATCCTGGAACTCAATAACCGTTTTGCAACGTTCCTTGGCAGTTCTTGTTTTGCCACACCCTTTCGGTCCAATAATGCTTACCGCATTAAACGCTTCTGTTTTTCTATCTATTTCATCGTCTACAACTCGCCTGATATATTCCATATGCTATACGCTCCTTTTACTGCTAGTATAGCATTTTTTTAATAATTTATTCAAGTTTATTTTGTATTTTTCGGCTGTTTTGTTTTGTATTTTTCGGCTGTTTCATTTTATGTTTTTCGGCTATTTTGTTTTGTCTTTTTCGAGTATTGTGTTTTCTACCAATACTCCTCTCCCCAGTACCTCGCCAGCACGCTCTCCATATTCGCTCTGCCCACTGGATTCGCGGTATGTATCTCCACGGGGTAAAAGGTCTCCCGCTCCACCAGCCAGTCCAGCAGTTTGATAGCATCGCCTCCCTGATTTGCAAAATCTCCCAGGTCATGGTCGAGATCCAGCACTTCGATCTCGATGCCGTTTCTCTCCGCCTCCCGGATCAGTGTCTTGGCTTCATTCACGGATCTGGCGCTCTCATATCCCCACGGTGCGGGGCGGAGATCATCTAACCATATTTTCATGTTTCACGCTCCTTTTCATTAATCCAGGCTTTTCAGATATGCTTTGATCATTCTTCCAGTGTAGATATCAATAGTTCGGTATCCGGATAATATAATTTATATTTGCTCTCATCAATGTTTCCCTTCAACGGTAATTCCGGGAAAATCAGGCAATTGCATTCCGTAATAACTCTGGTGTCGACCAGCCATTCAATGCCGTTTTTCACATTTCATGAGCCATCTTTTTGCATTTTTTCACATTTCATGAGCCATATTTTTGTGTTTTATCACATTTTATGATCTTTTACCTTCATCTCGCCGGGTGCATTCTCTTTCCCGTTAAAATACGATGCCTGCTTCTAGTTTGACGCTTACTTTCTATCCATGTCTTCCAGCAGATCTGTTAATATATTCTCCTGATACCCTGCCTTTTTCTTCTTCCTTACCTCTCCTGCCGTCTCACGAAGAATCGGATTCGCAACGGTCTCCAGCTTTTTCATTGAAATATTTCCAATCACTTCTTCTGAAAGACTTCTCTCATAATCACCGCCCGACATTCTCCACACATGGATCCGGTCACCGTATTTTCTCCAGAGTCTGTCGGCGATCCGGATTCCATCCGGATCGATGTCTCCGCTATAGTAGATTTCTGCCCCACTATCCAGTAGAAAGGGAATCAGCTTCACTGCGGCACTCCGCAGCTGTCCTGAAGTGCATAGCAATGTCACATTCTTTTGTTCCAGATGCTTCAGCAGGTAGCTGAACACCATCTCATTTTCCACAATGTAAACCTTGTCTCCTGTCGGTTGTACCGCTGTCAGTTCCTGCAGATTTTCCATGGTAACCGCACAGGGCTCCTGCCGCCTGCAAAAGGCATCGTACGCCGGGTGCCAGTCACCGCCAATCTGTAATCGCAATCCATAGATATGCACGATAGAGGAAATATTATCCGGCACAATACCGTTGGATAGTAGTAATTCTCTCCACCGATGGGCATTTTCCGGATAATCTGTCCACGCAGCATAGCACATTCCATGGACTAATAATTGCCCGGCAGTCGTTCCCTGATCAAAATAGTGGGGATTGCCGGATATCTCCGCGGAAAACACTGCCAGAGGATATTCCTCTTGCGTCTCTCGAATATCTTCCAGCAGAATAAGTGCTCTTCCTACGGTTTTCAACAGTTTTTCCGTCCGTTCTCTGTCTTTTCCGTATTCTCTGATTACTGTCTGATAGCCAAACTTTTTTTTGGAATACATTTCCCGCAGCCAGGAGACAACAACTGAATCCGGACCGGCATCCTCTGCCAGACAGCCTTCCACCGTTTCAAATAATTCCGCCCTGCTACGCTCTTCCTCCATCCGCATCTTCTGCGTGGTTATCATTTTTCTGCCAAAATATGCTTCCAGAACCTCTTCGAAATTTACAGACGCAAATTTTGTGGATTGCAGTCCTTTTTCAAATTCCGCAAAAGGAAAACGTATGGCATCTTCATAAAACGTCTTTCCGAGTATCCCGCCGATGGCTCTCCGTTCTTCTTCGGAAGTATGCTTCAGTGTAATGATTCCTTTGGCTCTTCCATAAGAATTCCATTTCTTTTCAAATTCTAAAAAGCACCTCCGGTATGCCGGATTTCCCTTAAAATATGCCGCACATGCTTCATTATTGTTCATCCAGAATCCTCTCATGTCCGTTCCATGTATACCGGATCACCGATACCACCTGGGAGTTCTCCGGGCGGTGCAGTTCCGCGATCCGAATACCTTTGACCGTCTCAAAGCATCCCCACAGAGCCTGGGAATTCATGATATAATCAAAATCCAGCTTATGGACCAGTTCAAACATACTTTTGATATTCTTGTCATCGACACCGGCAAATGCCTCATCCAGTGCAATGATCCGGGGGTGATCTTTATTATCCGCCTTTTTATACTGTGCGTTTACTGCTCCGAACAGCGGCACATACATTGCCATTGCTTTTTCACCTCCACTGAACCGGTTAAATGCAGCATTGGTCAGTGGCTTTTTTGTCTCATCCCCGCACCGGTAAAACATCTGGAATTCAAACCATTTCCGGTAATCCAGAGCATCTCTTACCAGCTCCATGTAATTAATGATCGTGCCCGTCTCTTCCAGCTTTGCCTTTTCTGCACGGATCTTGCTGCGGAAATGACCTGCTACTTTTTCAATATCATCCAGGGTAAGCAATTCTCTGTCGCGTAGAAGGATCTGCTCCAGATCCGCTGTATCCAGTTCTTTGTCATTGTCGGCTTTGCAGGGCTTCCATTCCAGGGAAAAACGAAGGCCCATAGAGGTATCGATCTCCTGCATGAGCTTCGACATGTCTTTTGCCCATTTTCTGCTCTCTGCTATGCGGTCCGTAAGCTGCTGGCTGATCGTCTGGGACAGGATATCTTCGAAAAGCTCCCGGTCCTTTTTCTGTATCAGCAGCTCTGTCTCTTCGATAGCGGTCTTCAGGATATTGTAAAATTCCTCCAGATATACTTTCTTGCCATTCCAGACAGAGAGGATACGATATCGCTTACGTATAGCTCCCACAATTTCTGTATCACCAAAGCACTCTTCTATGGACGTTCCATAGCTTGCAAGGCTTCCATTATGTTTATGATATTTATCATGCAAGGACTGAAGCATATCAACAGACTCTCTGTTCTTATCACTGTCACTTACTAATTTCACTGCCTCTTCGGCACATTCACAGACCGTGCGGCCTTCCCGGTTCAAAATCAGTCTCAGATCCAGTTCCTCTTCAAAATAGCTTCTGAGTGCCGTTTCCTCCATAATCAATCCCTGCAGTTTTGCTTTTTGTTCCGGAAGGTCTTTCAGCAAGCCCTGCAACATTCCTTCACGTTTCGCCATCTCTTTTTCCAAATCATTTATTTTTTTACTGATCTGTTCCAGTTCATCCTTCACCTGTTTCAGCCGGTTTGCCTTTTCCAGCAGTTCCGGACTCCTCAGATACTCTTCCAGCTGACGGATCTGAATCTCGCAGGCCTTTGCACGGGTACTGTAAGCTCTTTTTTCTGTAAAGGCTTCCTCCAGATCATCGTTGTATTGGTCTATCCGTCCTTTTTTATCCAGACAACTGATCTGCTCCGTCTGCATATGGAGTAGTTCACGTCTTATACTTTGCCATATTCTTCCGTATTCTTCCGCTGCGCCGCAGGCTTCCTCATAAGCCTCTGTCGTTCTTTCATAGGGTAGCATTTTACAAAGCTTCAATACTTCCTGATATTGCCGGTTCTTTTGTTCGGAAAGCCTATGCTCCTGAGCCTGCTGTTTCAGATATTCATTCTCCAACGTCTCCAGAATACGTTCCAGTTCTCTTTTCTCCGACAATGCGATCTGAATCTCCGAAAAATCAGGGATCTCCTGATATTCCGCTTGTAATCTGTCCATCCGTTCCTGTAATTGCGTAATTTCAGCATCCCATTCTGCTATGGTTTTGCTGATGCTTTCTATCTGTTCCTGCAGTTCCCGGATTTTTTGTTCTTTTCTCCGTTTTCTTGCGAGATATCCTACATATTCTGCTGCCTGCTTGTGTGCTTTACCGGCTAAGATTCCCTGCCGGAAGCTGCCGTCTGCACCGAAACAGATTCCCTGTGTCTTTCCTTCTTCTTCATAAATGTTACTGAGGATTTCCAATACCGGAATCCTCAGTTCCTGCGGCAGATCATCACTTACTGTCAATCCGGAAAAGCGGCTGTTGCCCTGTCCGTCTGTCTGCAGAACCGCATCCAGAAATTCCGGATGCTCCGCTCTTATTTTCGCAAAATCTTCCCTCGTCACCACCAGGGCATCCAGCATTCCGGACATCTGTAATTGTGCCTCTAGCCTTGCACAGGCTGCCTCATCCAGCTCCTTTGCGAACTCTACCGTTCTGTAAAACGGAATGGCTGTGATTCCCGCCTGCGCCAGGGATGCCCTGGATGTTTCGACGGCCTCATCCCGTTCCGGCTCCAGTTCCTGCTGCTCCTGCACTTTCTTCAGCTGTTCCCTGACTTCTTTCAGGATTTCCTCCTGCATCTCCCTCTGATACTGCTTCTCATTCTTTTCGTCTGTAAGCCGCTGACGCTGTCTTTCATAATCTGCGAGGAAGTTCCTCTGTATCTCCACGCCATCCGCTACGGTCTCGTATTGTCTTGCTTTCTGTTCCGCCTGTAGGAGAACCTCACGTTCCGGATGCCATTCCGCGGCTGTTTCTGCTCTGTGAAAGACTTCCGTGATCCATGCATCGATTCTGTCCGACACCTGTTCTTCTGCCATCTCCAGCCGTTGTTCTGCCTCCGCTTTTTTCTTCTTCGTCTCTTCCAGAAGACTGGCGGCTTCCTCGTACTGTCCTAAGATCAGCTCATATTGTCCGAGAGCTGTTCTTCCTGCTGTCAGCTGGTTTTTCCATATTTGCAGATGCTCTGCAATCTCATCTCCTTCTTCGTATTCTTCCAGACAGATTTTCTCTTTCGCCTTCTCATGATGTTCCCATTGCAGGATTTCCTGTTGTTCCTCCAGCTCTTCCTGCTTTTCCTTCAAGGTATCCCGGCGGAGTTCCATCTGTTCCTCCAGTTTTTTCAGAGTCATCTCTTCGTCCCGGATCCGCTCCCTGCCATCCTCGATCTTTTTCTCCCAGCGGCGTTCTCCATCCGCAGCCTCTTGATACTCTGCCTTGAATTTCTCCAGCTTGCGGTCTGCATCCTCGAGTTCCGGATCCAGAAGCGCATTGCGTTCCGTTTCTTTCAGCTTTTTCTCTGCCGTAAGTCTCTCAGTATCCTGTGCTGCCCGGCTCTGCTCTTCCTGTGCCTCACGCTGCAGCTGTTCCTTCCCCTCCAGTATTCCCTGTTCTCTCTCCACTTCCTGCTTCTTGTTCAGGTAGCCCAGAGCCTTTTTTGCCAGCATATACTGGTTGTAACGGGTATATTCATTGCGGATGATCTTCACATCATCGAAGGCACGGTTAAGCATCTCCAGACTGTCCTGGATCTCATCCATTTTTTCCATCGCATCTACCATAGGGCGCAGATCCTCATCCGTCAAAGTCTGGAGGGAATCATTCAGGATATCATATACCTTGGTGGGTTTAAACTCTTTGGAAAGCTTGGGCGCACGTACCTTCACTAACAGTTTGATGAATTGTTCATACTGTTCTTCCTTACGGAAACCGAAAATATACTGGTTGACATGCTTCTTGTATTCCGACGGGCTATCTGTGAAAAAATTATCTTCGCCCAGTTCCGCCTTCATCTCACGCTTATCCCGGGGAATTTTGTTGGATCCCACTTCCTTATACAGCCACAGATCATATCCCACTCTGCGCCCGTCCAGGATCACAAAGCCCCAGAAATCCATCGGTTTTCCGCGTTTTGCCTTTTGTCCGATTCCAATGGTGCGGTACTCTCCGGAGTCCTCTTTCCAAAATTCCAGGAACAGATAACCGGTAGACTCCTCCTTGCCCTCTTCTCCCAGAAAATAATATTCCATCCGGCGGTCACTGGAACCAAACGGATCCAGTCGGCTGGGAGTACGGTCTCCGTCCAGTACAAACGGAATAAAGCTCTGTGTCGTGATGGATTTTCCGGAGCCGTTCTGTCCGCGCAGAAGCAGTTTCCCATCCTCGAATTCAAAGTCCTCTTCGTCATATAACCAGAAATTCACAAACCCGATCCGGTTCATTTTCCAACGTTCGCTCATTGTTCTCCGTCTCCTTTGTAATCGGAAGGATACTGTCCTGCCAGCCTGCCCACCGCAGGCAATACAGTGATCCGTTCCTCCTTGCTGCGTACCATCATCCAGTCCGTCATATACTTTAAAATGGTTTCCACAAGCCTGTCCTCGTCCATTTCGCAATATTCCTTGCTCCATGCATTCTTCCACTTGTTTCTGCAGTTTGTGATGATCCGGAAAAACGCCTGCTTTGTCATTGCAATACATTCATCCTCCTGTAATTCCAATTGTCCCTCTGCCAACTGCCTCTGTATCTCTGCACATACGATCAGGACGCTTTCCGAGATCTGGGCATCTCTCGGGTGCACGTTTCCATAGCAGTCATCTGCATCCAGTGTAAGAAATGCCGCATTACGATAGATATCCAGATTACCCCCCAGATTTTCCCGCAAATATCTGCCGACCCATTGTCTCTGATTTTTCAAGTATAGTGCATCCGCATCCTCTGTACTGTCCCAGTAAAGCGCCGGACAGACTGCCAGCTGCCTGTATACCCGGTTAATACGCCGTGATCCTCTGTTTTCCTCAAATTCCTCAAAATCTGTCTTTTCAAAATCCTTCCAGGATTCATATCCGGAAATATCCATAGTAAAGCTGCTGGTAAAATATTTCGAATAGCCTGTATTTTCATATAGTACTTCCTGCCCGGCTTCCTGGCTGAAGGATTCACTTTTTCCTTCATACACCCTGAGCATCTGCAGCCGTTCCATATACTGCAATACCCGGACCAGTGATTTTCTCTGTGTAAAAGAAGTCCAGTCTACCGGCATGTAATTTTTCAGTTGTGTCTCCACATAGTCGATCAGTTCCGACAGCAAAAACTGCCTGCCCTCCTCGGCATCCTCCAGATACATCAACACCACACATAGTATGCAGTAGTCCCGAATGTCCGTAAATTCGCTGATTCCCATAAATGCTTCTGCATGCGCCGGTCTCTTCTCCAGTTTTAACAGCTTCTCTGTATGTATCAGCTTCCATCCCAGTTGTTCTCTGATAAAACGTTGAAAGTTCGGAATGTCGCGTTTTACTTTATAGAAAGTCTCCTTGTCACTGTCCCGGCAGATCCAGAATTTTTCCATTAAGGTTCTGATTTCATTCATATTTATTTAAACTCCAATGTATAATCCGGCATTTTCAGATCGCCGTCTTCGCATTTCAGTACACAGCTGCCTTCCTGTTTCCTCAGTTGATACTCCTGTCCGTATTCCGTCCGCCCCATCTTCTCCGAGCTCATATTGGCCTGTGCGATCCACTGGAGGAAAATGGCCCGTGTGTCTTCGGAAACCACTTCGCCAATCTCCGCAAACCGGATCTTCTGCTCCCTGATATACCGGAGTACCACTTCCTTCTGCTTCTGCGCCTGTCGCAGGTAGCTTTCCCGCTGTGCCATTTTTTCCAACGATTTATCGGCAAAACCTGTTCTGTCTTTTCTCTCACGATACCCTCTCGTGTGAGGCTTCAGCAAAAACATTGCCGGCTCTTCCTGATAAACACTGTTACTAATTCCATCCTCGTCTCTCGGAATATTAGTCTTATAATGCTCGATCTGCTGCACTCCGAAGACATGCGCCGACAATTTATGGGCTTCCTCCAGATCCTCACATTTCAAGAATAATTCCAGAAATTTTTTATAATCATCCTTTCGGCTGATGCCCCAGTTCTGAACCTGTACGATCAGGGCTGCATTTTGAATAATATTGCGTATAATATCACTGGTGATCTTCAATACTTTTTTAGCTTCGCATTCCTGTCCCTGTCCGTCCACGAACCAGTTTTTCAGGGAATACCATTTTCCGTATACATTTTCCCGGATGCTCGGTTCTGCGTTGCCATGTATTTCCAACAGTGCATGGGGAATATCCAGTTCACTCGCCACAACCCGCTCTAGAATCGTATTCTCCATGCGCTCCGTATTCTTTTCCAGCAGCTGTTCCATCCGTTTGGAGTGCCGCTGCAATTCCTGCACGAATTCATTCAGGTATTTGATAAATTTGTCCTTATGAACCATGAATTCCACGGATTTCATCAGTTTTTCCGTTTTCCCGGAGTAAAAGTCCCGCAGATAATCCTGATAATTCTGGTTGAGTCGTTTAAAATCCTCCTGCAGCGTCTGCCACCATTCGTTCACCGTGCGAAGCTCTGCATTCTCCATGTTCTCCGTCTCATCCAGACTTCTCTCCAGACGGACAAAAAAGTTGGTCGATAGATTTCCCGATTCCAAAAATAAATTTTCCAAACGTACCGTCAGACGCTCAATCTCCACAGCATATTCCGACATGGTATAGCGATATTGCTTATTTTTATAATCGGCTATTGTGTACACTTTGCCCGGATCCTGTATCGGTGTAAGATTTTTCCACTTAACAAGTGCTTCCAGATCCTGAACCAGCTGCTCCATGGAATACGCTTCGAATGCTTCATCCTCTTTCAAGAACCTGTAAATATCTTCTTTATACAGCTGAAAATGCATCTTTTCGTATTCCCTGTAAAAGCATCTCATAATTTTACGGTATACCGGTGCATTCTGTACCGACAAGTATGAAGTTTCATTGATCTGTTCAAAATGTTCCATCCGTTTTTCCTCTAAATAAACGCAACCATATATAGTGGTAACGTAATGATCCCCTCTTCACTCACGCCGATGTTACCATCCGCAAATTTATATCCATAAGATATATTTTTATTGTTTTTCATAAGCCATTTTAATGAAATTGCCTGAGTGTTTCCGCTCTTGACTTCAATCGGAACGACTTTTCCGTCTTTTTGGATGATAACATCGATTTCTTTTCTCGCTGTCTCATTTTTATAAAAATAGATCTGATATCCCTTCTTATATAGAGCATCTGCTATTGCGCATTCATAGATACCACCTTTGGAATTCCCGGTCAAAGTATTTTCTACAATATGCTGCTTTAAGGAAAAGTCCTTCATCGCCATCAGCAATGACAGATCGGTTGTATATGCCCGGAAAAAATCATCTCTTGCATAATCGTCCAGATCGAATCTGACATCTGTCACCAATTTGCATAATTGCACCATATCTGCCCGAAGCAGCCATTCAACACTCGAATAATATTTTTGTGCTCTTCCTCCATGCTCAATCTCTTTATATTGAAATTTATGGTTTTCCTTATCTAACAGCTGCTTTGCAAGCGACAGATAGCACTTCTCTGCTTTGACCTTTTCTTCTGCGGTTGCATAATGGGCTATATCGTACTGATATCCTTGTAAAAGACTTCTTTGAACCTTGTCAACTTCTCTGAAATCCTTTGTATTTATATACTTCTGTACTACTTCAGGCATACCGCCTGTCGCAACATACTGTCTGTAGTAATTCATCATTTGCGAATGAATCGCCTCCGGAATTACCGTTTTAGAGCGCAGATATTCACAAAGCTTCCCTATCATATCTTCGGAAATCCCCATTCCCCAGAGAAATTCCTCGAAATCCATCCCATACATTCTCAGATAATCAACATAGCCAACAGGATAGGACGATGCTCGTTTATAATCAATTCCCAGAAGTGACCCTGAAGTAATGACATCATATCTGTTATCGATCGCCCAGAATTTGAGTGATGTGATTGCTTCCTGACATTCCTGGATTTCATCCAGAAAAATCAAAGTTTTCCCGGGGATAATTTTCTTGTCCGGGAAACGGAAACGCATAGCCATAACCATATTGTCTACCGTAAGATCTCCGGCAAAAATCTCCATTGCCGAGGGCATCTGTTTGAAATTAATTTCAACCAGCTCCTCAAAATTTTCCTCTGCAAACCGCTCGATGATGTATGTCTTCCCGGTCTGTCTGGCTCCTTGGACTACCAGGCATTTTCTGTCTTTTGTATTTAACCAGTTTTTAATGTAATCTGTCGCTTTTCTTTTCAGCATAAATCACCTCAAATCAACATATTCTATTACGTTTAGTGTTTGCAATCAACATTTTACAATGCAAAAATGTACTCTCCATCAACATTTTTGTATTTTTTAATTATAATGCATTTTTTGAGCGTGAACAACATTTTTTCCAAATCTTATTTTTTTATCCGCTTCCATTCCTGCAGGCTGTCGATCTCGGTCCCGCAATATTCACACACGCCTTTGGTCACATCTATATTGGCGTCGCATTTGGGGCATTTGATCACTTGGATCCCACTGTCCAGGGTCATGACTCTGTCATTGTGACTGAGGGAGAAGGTATCCTTCTGATATACGGATGTGATCCGACCACCTCGCAGATACACCAATCTGACCTTCAGCTCCACATCCACGCACAGTATGCCGCTCTCCACATGCTCCTGCAGCCCGGTATAGTCCATAATGTCGTAATCAATGACATCCGGCAGGGAATAGTAGCGTCTGCCGGCTTCGTAGTTCAGGTTATTATAGAACCGCTTTTTGTCGATGCCGGTGGCGGTCCAGAATTCCTGCTGCCGACGGTTCTGTTTTTCCTTGTAGCGTCTGACAGGCCCCAGTACCGCATAAGCATCGCACAGGTAGAAAAAGTAATAGAGGATCATAGCCAGGATTGTGCTGTAGATCAAAATCTTGCCAACATCATAGCCATTGAAGGTCCTGGAGGTATTTATGATCCACAGGCTGCATAGCAGGAAGGATACGATGTAATCTACCACTCCTGTGATGATCCGGTAGACCGGGCTTTGCAATACCAGGTCATAATGGTGCTTGCTGCCCAGCTCCTTGTCTGCGTAGTCAATGTTGGAGGCCGCATCACAGCAGGGACAGCCGTTCACAAATTCCTTTACTTTGCCGGTAAAGCCGCAGTTCTCACAGGTATGCTGTGCCTCTTCATCCATTCCGGATACATAGGTATATTCCATGCGGGAATCGAAGATTTTCTCTGTATGGAGCAATTTTCCCTGTCGGAAATACTCTTTGCGGCAGCGGATACCACTGTGCACATCATCCTGACAGGTTCCGTCTGTGGACCGGTATCTCAGGGTGCCATCGACGATGTAAGTAGTCTTGATATTGACGCCGCTTTCTGTAAGCCTGCGCATTTGAAGTGTTTCGGATATGAATGCCATTGCTTTCGCGTCCTATCTGTTATTGTTGTTATTATTGTTGTTATTGTTATTATTGTTGGAAGAGGAACCGCCGCTGCTGCCGGAGCCTGAAGATGGCGTATAATGAGGGAACACTTTGAATTCCGTCCGTGACAACAGGATTCCGTCAATGCTGCTGTCGGTGCAGTTTGTCATGATCACCTTCTGGGTTTTTGCGGTATTCTGTCCGATGACGAGGGACAGATTCTGTCTGCCTCCCTTGATGAAAGCCTCCGGCTCCTGCTCCAGGAAATGATAGATCTCCCAAAGCTCCTCCTCTGTTACCTCATAATATTTTGTCAGTTCCACACAACGCTTCATGCGGATCAGTTCTTCATAGGTCTGCGGTTCAAAATTCATGGGAAGCCTCCTTATCATTTTTTTGATCCAGTGTCAGATAATAAAATTCAATGTTCTGAAAGGGGAGATTGATGGCCTGTATATGGTAATAGGCATTATTTTCCTGCTTCCGGTAATGGCAGTCTCTAAGCTGTGTGGTGGTAACAAGCAGATTGTTCGGGCTGTCCGTGGCATATTCCTTTGCATATTCGCGCAGGAGCCCGGAAATATCGTATACATACCATTCTTCTTCGTTGTCCCCGGAATGATCCAGCACCCCTTTATAAATCTGATGCGTGGCAATGTGCCGCTGCTTTGTTCTCCCTTCATCCCCGTAAGTCACGAGATCTCCGGACAACAGCATCAGGTACAATGCGTTGTTCTCCGGATAATCGCATTCTTCCTGCAACATATGCTTTTTCATACGCAGCTTTACCGTACTGATGGGCGTCAGATATAGGATCTGTCTGGACTTCCTAAGGATCTGGGAGATCAGCGGATATCTGGTTCCATCCACGTCCAGCTCGAACACACCGCTGTCATAGATATATTGTAACTTCGCATCTTGTGCAATGATCTGTTCCAGTGCAGGATATTCTGCGGATGTCTTGACAGGCAGATACTTTTCCGGCTCCTCGAGGCGCATCTTCGTCACATATGCATATGCCGTCTCGTCAGCAGAAGCATCCGGGGCATAGCCGCGATCCCGGTACATCTGCTGTTGCAGCAGGCAGGTGTAGCTTTTGCCGGATCCATATACATTTTTCACAAAAGGGCAGCCCGTTTTGCACAGATACAGGTAACCGCACCTCGCACATTCCTCGGGAAACGGTTGTCTGTTATGGTTTTGGAAGATCTTCCGTGCAGCGGTTTTCAAAATGGTGTCCACCGTGTCACGGTAGATATTGCCATAGTAAAAGCCTTCGTTCTTCTGACCTCTGACACAGGAATAGATGTCTCCGTTACGCTCCAGCAGGAAAAATTTCTCTCCGCAATTATCGCAGTTGATGCAGTATTCCGGTCCGAACTCATCGAACCATGCACCGTTGACCCCGGCATCCAGATTGGTCCCGTCAAAAGCCTCGTGCATCCGCCGGTAAAAGATCAGCTGTTCCTCTTCACTCATGTGATGCAGCAGGCCACAGGAATTGTAGTCAAACCCGATCATGAAATTAAAATCATTCATGTCCAGGCACGTGTTACGGTCCAGGAATCTGATATCTTCAATGATCTGATCCAGCTGTTCAAAATGCTCCTTAAAGATCGTGGCAGATACTTTTTTCTTGTTAGGAATCTCCTCCAGCAGTCTGATATTATCCAGTATCCGTTCCAGTGTGCCCTCTCCGCCCTTGGTCACCCTGTATTTTTCATGCAGGGAAAGCGGCAGATCCAGGCTGCCCGATATGGACACGTTGAACTCCCGTATGGTCTCGATATGTCTGTCCAACCCGTACAGATTCGTCTTGATGTGGGGATGCCCCACCCTGAAGCCGGCATCCGTGATGAGTTCACGCATGTCCTGATAGTAACTGCTGATATACTGGATCAGGTCATGGAATTCCAGCTCCTGCAAAGTGGTCACCTCGCCGCCGTGCAGGGAAATATTAAATGGCACCACATCCGCTTCACGGAATTTCGCGATAGCATATTGCAGGGTCTCCAGGCAATCTCCGCCCCGCAGGGTATCTACGGTGTGGTCCTCCAGATAACAATACCGGCACTGCATGTTACATGCCATGGTCGGCACATATAACAAATGAATAAATTTAGTATTCATAGTAATCGATCCTTACAGGTGTCTCTTTGAAAGCACGTTCATTGACAGATACGCCCCCGGGCAGTGTGATCTCCCGCAGAGAATCACAGCACCGGAAGGCAGAAGACCCGATCTGCTGCAGCTTGCTGTCCGGGGAGATCACCACCTCCTCCAGACTGGTATTCCCGTAAAACGCATGTCCGCCGATCCTGGTCACGTTATCCGGGATCTCTATGCGCTGCAGACTGTTGCATTCTTCAAAGGTGTTGCCGCGGATCTCCGTCAGTCCCGTCGGAAGATTTACCTCCTTAAGGTTTCTGCAACGGTAAAAAGCCTCCCCGCCCAGATACGTCAGATGCTCCGGCAATGTTACATGTTCCAGCTTTTTGCAGTTTTTAAATGCCTGTCCACGGATCTCCGTAATGCTGTCCGGCAGCGTTACTTCTGTTAAAAAGGGCATATTGGAAAAGGTGTTGCCGCGCAGGCCCACTACCTTCTCCCCCCGATAGGTATCGGGAATGGTCGCCGTAGTCATATTCGTCAGACCATAGGCATAAAATCGCACATAATATCCGTCATCCGCCTGCTCATAGAAGACCCTGGGCTTACAAAACAGCAGCAACGAGCCTGCCACAGCCACCGCCATAAGAGCCCGTTTTAACTTCTTGCTGTGATCCGGTACCAGAGATGACTTCACATTCATGACGATATTGGAGACTTTCTCCTGAGGTCTGGATTTGATTTCTTTTTTCAGATATCGCATCAGTCCATAACTGCCGGTCCACAATGCATATACCGCCAGGATCAGGAAACCGATGACATAGGTTTTCGTGGGAAAATGAAAGAAAAACAGAGAAATATAAACGAACAGCAAGACTGCAAAAATCACATTCAGGATATTTTTTCTGCGCAGCATGTCCTCCGGGATCAGGTTCTGCTCTTCCGTGATCCCGGCACGCTGCATTTCACGCTTGATAAACTCTTCGACACAGTCCTCCTCGGACATGGCAAACATTGGATCAAAATCCTCTACATGCACTATCCCGCCTGTTACCGTTTCGTCAGCTGCCGGTGCATGGATCACCGTCTCAGCTTCTGTCTGCACCTTTTCCTTCCCAGACTGTTTGCTTAGCTTTTGATTCCATACACCCTTTTTCATGGCAATGGGTGTCACAATAAATGCTCCCACGAACACCGCCATGAAATCCACGATTGCGATTCCTGTGGTAATGAAGAAATCAAAAAATAATAGTATTGCGATTCTGACCCCAAATAAGGTCCAGAAGATTTTTCTGCTGTTGTCCTTAGAGATCAGCTTCGACAGCGGCAAAAGCACAAATACAGACATATGTATTGTCACAAATGCCTCCATAAATAAAGTCATTCCCATTCCCATACCGTTATTTTCCCTTCTTTTATACTGTGCATCGCACCTTTTCGTCTCCAAAGGACTACGATACTCTTCCATTTCGCGATTCTGTCGTTTAGTATTCAGGACTTAACAGGAAGTCCGCTATGTGCATCGTCTTGATGCCCTCGTAGTTTCCTCCCGAGAACTCATCCGTTGTGAGAACATATTTGGGGTAGTTATCGTGGATTTCCAACAACCGGTCGTATTCCCGTTTTTCCGTTTTCAGAGAATGAAGCTCCTGCGTCACCTGCACATAGAGCTTTTCATTTTGCCGCACTGCGACAAAGTCGATCTCGCTGCTGCCGGATTTGCCGACATTGACGGTATACCCTCTGCGGCAAAGCTCCAAGTACACGACATTCTCTAAACTGGATGCCACACTGTCAGCGTTATAGCCGAGAACGCTGTACCGCAGGGCGGTATCGGCAAGATAGAATTTCTCCTGTGTTTTCAGGATCTCCTTGCCTTGTAAATCAAAGCGGGAGCATCGATGAAGCAGGTACGCCTTCTCCAGCTTCTCCAAATAACTGTAAACTGTTTCATTGTCCAACGCACGGTGTTCCGCTTTCAGGTAATCCGAAATGGACTTTGCCGAGAAGGTATTGCCCACATTGTTGAAGGTATACTTGACCACTCGTTCCAACTGGTCGATCTTCCGCACCTGATTGCGCTTGACAATATCCGAGAAGATCGTGGAGTTGTAAATATCACGCACGATGGTGTAGACCTCGTCCTGAGAGAACTCCTGCAAATGCGTTGCCGGGAAACCGCCCAAGCGTACATAGTCGACAAGCTCCGTCTTCGGCTCTCCCACCTCGGTATAATGGCTTTTGAACATCAAGTACTCGCCAAAGGACAAAGTGAAGATACGGAAAGATATATACCGTCCTGTCAGATAGGTTGAGATCTCAGAGGACATCATGCGAGAGTTAGAGCCTGTCACATACAGGTCAACATCAAAGTCAGATGCCAGCGAATTGACGACCTTTTCCCAGCCCTTGATTTCCTGAACCTCATCGAGAAACAGATAGGTTTTTCCATCGGGCGAAAGACGCTCTTTAAGCTGTGCGTACATCTGCTTTGCCGTCATATCCTCATATTCCATTGAGTCATAGCGGCAACTGACAATGCGCTCCTTTGGAATGTTATGCTGCGCTTTCAATCTCTCCATAATCATTTTCAGGATCGTTGATTTTCCGCAGCGACGTACTCCCGTAAGGATTTTTACAAATGGCGTATCCACATAAGCCATGATCTTCTCTACATACAAAGGTCTGTAAATCATCGTGACCACCTCCGTTTGTAAATAGTATACCGCAATTCTTGTCTAAAGGCAATTTGTTTTGCGATTATAAACCGCAAAACTTTCATCAGCTTATTTTGTTTTGACACTTACCTTCTTTCCTATCCTGCTCAAAGTATACATTATTTCGAGCAAAATATCAGTTATATTTTGGCTTTTTGCTCGAAATTGCACTATTATGCTTGAACCAGTCTCAATACCCCCTACCCTGGCTTTCAAAACTTATATCTCTTCATGATTATTCGCTTTCGCTAGTCCTAAAATGTATGAACAAAACTAAACTTCGCAAAAAATCGGCATCAAATCCATTTCTGAATTCAACACCGATTCTCTGCTTTTCCTTTTTTCTGTTGTAAGCCTTTCCACTCGGAACTGATCTTGTGACCGGATTCAGTTCTCCCCATGTTGTTCGCTGCTTAGCATAATATTCCCTCTGCGCTTTCTTACTTCTTTTATCAAGCGTTACATATTGCTTCATTTTCTCATCCTCGCTTTCGTGCCTTCTTCAATCATCTTTGCAATTTTACCGCAGGCGTCAGGATAATCTTTATGTCCCAGTAAGAGCATTTTATCTTTAAGTCGTTCTAGAGCTTCCTCAAATCTTGCGACGTCCCTCTTTAGCACCTTACAGAATACAATGCAGTACGACGAACCATCCTTGACCATCTCTCCCTTAAATTTCATAGTTATCTTATTCTGCACAAACAATTGGTCCGCCAGATAAGAGCTATGATCTACATAAGCATAAGGAACCGCAAATAACGAAAAATCACTCATTTTCCAATAATTCTTCATTCTCATCATCTCCAACATAAAGGAAGCTGCAGAAGATCCGAAGACCTCCCACAGCCTGTGCTTATAACCGAACCTCCACACGCAGTTTCCTGCAGGTTTTCTACAAGGCCGCTGTTAAGAAATCTTGCATCAGATTTTAAAACCTACAATGAACATAAACCGATAACACATAACCCATAACAGACATACCCTTACCATGAACAAAAACTTCCGGGATCACCATTAATCTCATAAAGCCTTGTACGGAAAAATTCTTAGATGTCTACTTCAAACTGTACTGTTTGATTGTACTTATCAAGAGCCATCTGCATTTCCATAATGGTCTTGGATACAGCCTCATACTCCTTCTTAATCAGCTCCAGGTCATAGTTAATATACCTATATTCTGGAACCGTATTTCTGGACATATAAGAGCGCTGCTCCTCTCTGGCTTTTGGTAACTGCTTACGCATCTGATCAAGCACTGGTTTTCTCTTGTTCAGCTGAGCCATCTTTATAAGAATTGTATCAATGCTCATTTCTGCATCGCCCACCTGAACCTTTTCATTAGAATTGGTTACATTAAGCGCATGCTTGATAATTGCAATTTTCTCATCAAGAGATGTAATAGTAGCTACAACCTCTGTATAATCATATTCTGGTACGACAGGTTCCTCATTGATAGCTGCAACATAGGTACTGGATGTTGCCTCTTTGTTTACCCAGAAGGCCTTATCTTCTTCCAGGCTCTTAAGCATTTTATTTGCATATGCTGATGTCATTGTCTGCATTTCCTTACGACCTCCTTTTTCTTTTGTTTTTTGTTCTGATATTAGCTTACTGCATGACAGATGCTTTGTCATTGTACCAACGGTTTAATACCATAGAAAATCCGCAGTCAGATTTTCTATGGTATTAAATAATTCCCCATAAACGAACAACATCCCCGCCAACGACGAGGATATCTTCAATACTGGTATGCAGTAATCTGCTTAAGATTACAAAATTGTCTAAGCTCGGCAATGATCTACCGGAAATCCATTTGTAGATTGCCTGCGGATTCTCAAATCCCATAGCATTCTGCACATCTTTCACAGTATAACCATTTTCCATGAGCAGTTTCTTAATTTGCTTCCCTGTCTCCTTTTGTTGGATTGACAAATACATTGGTTCCATCTCTTTGTACCTCCGTAATTTTCTTCCATCCCGAATCACAATCTCTATTGGTAGACTTATATTATATCGGATGTATTCACAAAATGCATTAAACTTTTAGTTTAACTCGGACACGCAAACATAAGTGGGCAGGGCCAGACTCGAACTGGCGTAGACTGGAGTCGGCGGATTTACAGTCCGCTGCAATTGCCACTATGCGACCTACCCATACGTGACCCCTGCGAGACTTGAACTCGACATTTGCAGCTTGAGAAGCTGCCGTCCTGACCATTAGACCAAGGGGCCATTTACTGATCCCCGCCGGACTTGAACCGAGCATTTTAGCCTTGAAAGGGCTATGTCCTAACCTTTAGACTAGGGGACCATAATGCTCATATCAGGATTCGAACCTGAATCAATCGGTTCTACGCTCCGCTTCGGTCCGTTCAGGGCAATCGTTCCCCGGACGATTTGAACCGTAGCCGATCATTCTATCCATTGAACTATACGAGCATATGCGGGCTAAATATATTTCAACTCAGCCCTGTTTATTCACTTTTCATGCGCTAATCTGCTTTGTTCTATTTACATCGATTACGATAATCTCATCCATCGGAACATCCATTACTGCTGCCAGTACAACCAGATTATCGATTGTAGGCATGGCAGTTCCGTGCTGCCACTTGTAGATGGCCTGAGGAGTCGCAAATCCAAAGATATCCTGCAGGTCTCTTACAGTCAAACCTGCTGCCTCTCTCAGTCTCATGATATTCCTTCCGGTAGCTACCATATCGATGGTAGGCATAGTAAACATTTCTTCCTCCGTTTCTGCTTCTGCAGGTGGAGGAAGAATGCCCTCCACCTTAATCAGAAGCCTTAAAATTGTATATAGGTTTCATCACATCGATTACATCTACAGACTCTCGGATCACATCAATGATGTCCTCCAGACTCTTGTATGCCATCGGTGCCTCGTCCAATGTATTTTCATTAATCGAAGTGGTATAAATACCCTTCATTGTCTCTCTGTATTCATCCATGCTAAGATTTGTTTTCGCCTTTGTTCTGGACATAAGTCGTCCTGCTCCGTGAGGCGCAGAATAATTCCACTCCGGATTTCCTTTTCCAACAGCAAGCACACTTCCATCTCTCATATTTATTGGAATCAGCACTTTCTCTCCACTATGGGCTGCTATTGCGCCCTTTCTCAAAATCATTTCATCTGTATCAATATAATTATGAATTGTATGGAAGGCTTCTCTGCCAGCCATCCCGGTTCTCTCCAGAATAATCTCAGCCATTTTCTCTCTGCTTCGTCTTGCAAAAGCCTGGCAGATTTCAACATCGTGAAGGTAGTCCTCAAGATATTTTCCTGATAAGTAGCACAGATCTTCAGGCATACTTGTCTCAGACTCATATACCTGCCAGTGAAGCTGTTTTAACGCATCCTGAATCTCACTTCTACGTCCCTGCTCCTTATAGGTTCTGATAATCTCATCACGTTTCTCAAGATAGTCCCCATATCCTCTGTCCAGGTTAATCGCCAGCTTCTGATAAAGCTCTGCAACCTGCTTACCCAGATTACGTGAGCCTGAATGAATCACAAGATATTTGGTTCCATCACCCGCTTCATCTATCTCTATAAAGTGGTTACCACCACCAAGGGTTCCAAGTGAACGCTCTAATCTCTTTGTGTCCTTCAGTTCTCTGTAGCAAGCAAGTTCTGTCAAATCAAATCTCTCCTGGCGACCTTCCCACACGTTCATTCCCGATGGAATAAAATGTGCAGCCTCATCAACCTTTACAAAATCAATATCAACCTTGCCTAAGTTCACGGTATACATACCGCATCCGATATCAACACCCACTACATTTGGAACAGCCTTATCAGTAATTGTCATTGTGGTTCCAATAGTGCAGCCTTTACCGGAATGAACATCAGGCATGATTCTTATTCTTGATCCTTCCGTCATCGGATAATCACACATACGTCTGATTTGTTCTATTGCTTCATCCTCTACTACTCTTGCATAGCAGATGGCTGTATTTATTTTTCCTTTGATTTCAATTAAATCCATGCTTCTCTTACCTCATTTCTGTGATATTTACATTGGACAGTGCCCCGCGGGGGACTCGAACCCCTAACCACCTGATTAAAAGTCAGGTGCTCTACCATTGAGCTAACGGAGCATAACGCAGAACTGCCTTACCAATTAGGCTTATATCTGCAAAAAAATACCGCCTACCATGTGCATCCACACAAGATAAGCGGTTCAAAATCTATGTATCCGGTTGTCCTCTCCTGTCCCTACGACAGGTCTACATCCATCACCACAGCATTCCCTTCAAGCTTATTCTTATCTGAATACACAAAGCTAAAGCCCCACTCTTTTTCATATCGAGTGCTGCATTTTTTCAAACTTTCCAGATATAAATAACTTGATCGAATAGCTGTGAACATTCTTTTTTCCTTTCCCAGACCCATCGCTTCGGATCCGCTTTTCTTTCTTTGTTATCAACAGAATACCACAGCAACATTAGTTTGTCATTATACTTGTGGTATAACTTCGACGCATCATAGTGCAATCAGCCTAGTCTGAAGTACTTTGGCTATCTCTGCCAGACCGCTGGCTCTCATCTCCTTCTTATCATTCTATTTTATCCGCAAATGCATTGCAGGCCGGGCAGCATACCTGTATTGCTTGAAAATTGTTTGCATTTTCCTTTTCTTTGGAATTTTTTACCATACTCTGCGCTCTCAGTCTTCCTTCTCCCCGTCTTCCTCCCCCATTGTAAACAAAGATTTCCCATTATAGCAGTCCGGACTGAACAGTCCCTGCTTATGGGTGACCGGGGTAAATACCTTCGTCTCCCCGGGAGCGATTTCTTCATGGTTGAAGATCAGGCTGTATCCCTTTTGATTTTTGATCACGGCCTGCTTAATATTATCGGACCAGCTGTAGGTCTCCATGACATTGCCGAATCCCTTCGGAAAATACCGGAAATCCAATGCGCAGGGATCTTCTTCGGTGGCATGTTTCATGTATAATACGCTGTCCTGAAACATTCCTATGTGAACTCCCGGATTCACAATTCCCACAGCATCCCCGAGATGATATACCAATTTGCTTCCGCTGTGAACGCTGGACACTTCAATGTAGACACAGTCCTCATATTTCCCGGCAATTTCAATCAGGCGCTGCTTCTCCTGTTCTTCCATCTGCGCAATCTCCTGCTGTCCTGTCTCCTGCAGAGCACGGATCTTTCTCACCATTTCATCCGCCGTATCCTCCGGCTCTCCCAGTGACATTTTTGCCGCCGCGGCAATGATCCGGTCCAGTGCATTTTCCGAGGTATCAAGACGGGCCAGTTCCTCCCGGTATTCCTGTACTACATTCCCATACGGCGATACCATCATATATTTCAGCGGGCAGTGATAGACCGTATTTCTGGTCTCATAGATCAGAACATCCTCTTCCAGAGAAGCCTTGACCAACGTGGATGTCGTGGCTACATAGACATTTCTTCCCAGCCGTGGATGTACATCCGCAGTCCCCGACAGATTGTACTCTCCGTCATATACATAGGGCTCCCAGTTTCTCATCGTTACTTTTGCCTTTTTCATCCCGAATACCTCCTGTTTTTACTGAAAGTATACCAGATTCGGAGAATAATGTCATTCTACCGGTGGTTGATTTTTGTATACAGAGCAATTTATTAAAAAATGCGCCAGAAGACTTATCTGCCTTCTGGCGCATTCATTATTTTTCTCTTAGTACAGCTTCGCGCCTGCCGGAATATGGTTGTCCACCATGCGCAGGTTCAGCTTCTCTTCGCCGTTCTCCTCGCATACTGCGGGCACAGCCCGTTCATTTTACCGTTGACTGGCTCGACTGGATTTGCTATTTTACTTAATATTCTCTTTTGTGATAGACATAGGCGGTTACAGGACAAGAAATAACAAATATAAGCAGTGCACACGCAAAAATAATTGCGCCGCCTAAAATTATCTGCATTGTAGTCATAGGTGCTGGAAACAAAGTGTTTAAAAGGGTCGTAAGCCCCATAACAAGTCCAATCCCACAGAACAAGCTAATTACTAAAAACACCTCATTTCGTTCTTCTCCACCTACATAGAACAGCGGGAAAAATATGCCTCCCATAAACAGGCTTAATCTCTTTTACTTTCTTGCCCTTCTATCAACGCCTCTTTGCTTATAAAACAATTGTTTTGCTTCATACATATGTTTTTCTGCCACGCTTATCAGCAAAGATATGTCCGTTTCTGAGATATTTCCTACAGAATATCCAATGGAAACATGATAAGATTCCTCCTCAACAAGAGCCTGTACACGATCAATTTTCGCCTGTATCACTTTTTCTTTTTCGTCAATGACTAAAACAACAAATTCGTCTCCACCAATTCGGAAAGAATTTTTATCTCCAAATTCTTTCTGTAATGTTTTTCCAACAAACTGAAGCATTCTATCTCCGGCTACATGTCCCTTTGTATTATTAATCTCGTGAAGTCCATTGACGTCTACATAAATGCAAGCGAACACCTGATTGCACATTGAAGAATATACTTTCAGCTTCCGCTCATAGGAATTACGATTAAAAAGACCCGTTAGTAAGTCTGTCTCACTTAATATAGTAACTTTCCGTGCATACAAAAATCTCTGGAACTTTAAGTTCATCATGTATGTGCATATTACTGCACTGATCGTACCAAACACAGTAACATCAATATTATCCGCTATACATGATTAAATTTATTGGTATTTTCTTCAAAGTATCACTCCTTAGTGAAAAAATTGTTTTTATTATATCATAGTCCGAGTGGATCTGCATCTGTGGTTTTGGAGTTTTACTAATTCATTTTTAATGCTTTTGTTTCTAGTATTTTCTCCGACGTTATATCAGAATGTCTTGCCGGCTTGCGTCACCTCTTGCTTACATATGTCATTCTACGGAACGCCACGGAATAAATCGTTCGTCAAACGGTCAACTTCTGTTGACCGGTAGTCAACTCAAAAAAGTAAAAAAGAAAAGACGTATGAAACCAAATGTCTCATACGCCTCATAGGATTTATGATTATAACTTTGTAAATTCATCAAGCTGCTTATCTACATCTCTTCCGGAATACATAACCCGAATCACTGTAACCAATTTCTTTGTCTTATCGGGGATATAGAAAATAGCATAATTATCAACAGGCACAACTCGTGTATTTCGACTCTTCCAGGGCTCTCTTTCATATTGTCGGAACTTCTCCGGATACTCTCCCAAGGAAAGAATTTTTTCTTCGATCCGGTCAAGCTGTCCGGCTGCATTCTCAGGCGAAAGAAGATCAAATGCTATATACTCAAAGATACCGCGAAGATCGTTCTCAGCCTGCTCCGTAAAGGTAACATCATATTTCATACATTATAATCCCTTCGGATATCCGCAAAAACCTGAGCTGCAGATTTGGTACGCCCTGCCTGCATATCCGCATATCCTTTCTCAAGTTCCATGTCCAAAGTCTCTACGTTCATTCTCGAAATATCAACAGGTCTCGCAGTTGGAATCTTTACCTCAAACGGAAGCCCCCTATTTAGAATGATCTGCTTATAAAACATATTGATAGCATTAGATGCCGGGATCCCCAAAGTAGCCAGAATTCCCTCAGCCTGTTCTTTAACATCCGGCTCTATTCTTGCATAAAGATTTGCTGATTTAGCTGCCATATCATCACGCCCCTTTCTTTTACCCATATTATAAGTCAATGTACGGACAAAGGCAATACATTTTTTCAAATCAGTGCCATGATCTGCTTCAAAAGAATCTCTCTTACAGACTGATCCTTCACATCTCGCAACAAACCAAGCGCTTCGTCCGCAAATCCATCATTATTATCTGCAAAACCCAGCAGATAATTCGACGTAGTCTGAAGTACTTTGGCTATCTCTGCCAGACCGCTGGCTCTCATCTCCTTCTTATCATTCTCGTAGTAGGAGATTATAGGCTTCTCTACATATAATGCTTCTGCCAGTTCCTCCTGGGTCATTCCAAGTCTGATCCTCTGTGCTCTGATCCTCTGTCCTAAAGTTTCTTCCTTATAGCGTTTGTTCATCTTCTCCTCTTTCCGGGCGAACCGGAAAAAGGGATGTACTGTTGTGTCGCTGGACAAAAACAAAACGCACGAAAATTGGCATATTCTCATCTATAGATGCCAGCATCTTACTCGCAAAGGAAGCCTCAACTTGTCCGGTTCCTTCGTACAGTTCCGTTATAATTTCTTTGTAGGAACAATTCTTCTTTTTCTTCCTTTCGAAAATCTCAAAGAATACTTTCCGCCATTCTGTATTTCGTCTAACCTTGTAAAAAAAGTCAAATTCCCGCTGAAAATCTTGATCATCGGCAACGTTAACCGTCTTTACTTTGCTCATAATATTCATATAGTGTTGAATATCCTGTGCCCTTTTTTCAAGATTATCCAATGCTTTCTCAATGTCATGATTCATTTATCATCACTCTGATCAATCCTCATTCCACATTCTTCGTTCTTCCCGGCGACGCTCTTCTTCCTCTTCTTCCTCGCGGCGATACTCACTGTCATCCCAGTTATAAACGTATTCACCACGATCTATACTGAAGCCGTCTCTTTCTATATATTCATATTCGCCGGAATCATAATTGAATGCATATTTTGCCATGGCTTATTCCTCCTCCAAAATCACCACCACCCGTCTAACGGGTGGTTTGCTCTGAGGCTATAAGCCTCTG